>JACCQV010000959.1 GCA_013813945.1 Deltaproteobacteria bacterium
GTCCTGCTCCGTGCGCTGCGCCGTGTCGGCGCGCACGATCGCGGCGACGCGGGTCCGCGGCGTCAGGATGAAGTACTCGGTCTCGCCCTGCGGCGGGTTCGCCGGATCGAGTTCGGCACCCTCGGGCAGCTTCGCCGACTTCTGGTGCTTGAAGAGGAGCAGCTTGCCGAGGATCGCACCGCGCTCGTCCTTGTAGGTCAGCGTGACGAGCGGCGCCATGCCCGCGAGCTGCGTCGAGGTCGAGTACTCGGTCGGCCGCAGGTTGTTCGTGTTGTCGATGAAGTTCGCCAGGGTCTGGTTCGGCTTCTTGGTCGCCGCATCAGCCCAGGTCTTGACCTGCTGGCCCTCTGCACCGGCGGTGACACGCACCGCGGTCTTCGTCTTGCCGCCGGCCTCGATCTCGACCGAGGAGATCTTCGCCGCATCGAAGCCGCGCGGATCCGTGAGCTGCAGGCTCGATTTGCCAACCTCGAGCGAGGCGACGATGTCCTTGGACAGGACGTACGCCTTGCCGGACTGCTGGTCGAGGACGTAGCGATCCGTGCCGCCGTAGACCGACCCACCGACGAGGAAGGTACGTGAGCCGTCCTTGAACGTGATCGTCAGCGTCGACTTGGAATCGACGAGCTTGTAGTCCTTCTTGGCGGCGTCGTTCGGCTTGCCGAGATCGCGGAGCGCGCGTGCTGCGGCGTAGTTCTTGATCAGCTTGTCGCCCGCATCGCCGAGCGGGAACTCGGTGGTCGTGCGCTTCAGCTCCTCCGGGACCGGAGGAGGCGTCGTTGCACTGCCGGCGCCCGAGCCTGCCGCTGAGCCCGAGCCTGCGGCCGAGCCCGAGCCTGCGGCCGAGCCCGAGCCCGCTGCACTACCGCTACCGGCGTTGGCTGGCGGCGGCACGGGCTTCATCTCGATCACCGTGTCGAGGCCCCACCAGTACGGCTCACCGCCGGTCTGCGTGCGGCGCTCGAGGCGCAGGATCTTCTTGTCGCTCTTGAACTCGAGCGCGACGAGATCGGAGTCGGCCTTGTCCCAGAGAACGACGTTGCCGATGTTCGGCGAGTGCGACGTATCGCGCGTCCAGGTGCGATAGCCGTAGACCAGCATGACGGCGAGCAAGACGCCGTGAATCAGCGCGCCTCTCATGGCTTCACCTCGCTTGGCTTGATGCGCCGGCGTCGGAACCAGGTCCCGATCAGTCCGAGCGTGAGAACGACGATGGGTCCACCGACCACGGTCAGCGTGAACCACTTCGCGTCCTGGTTCTTGGAGTGCTTGATCGGCTTGTCGTCCTCGGAGACAACCTCGCCCGAGAACACTTCTTCACCGCCGAGCCAGCGGATCGAGTCGTCGAGGAGCGGGCCGGAGACGAGCACGACGGCCGCACGGCCCATCGCGCTCTGGACCAGAGCATCTGCAAACAGGTCGGCATCTGCGAACACGAGTGCGCGGAAGCCGTCGACCTCCTTGCCGTCCTTGTCCTTGACCTTCGGGCCCTCGACCGCCGCTCCGATGTTCCACTTCTGGCGCTTCTCGCTGAACGCGTCAAACGTGAAGTTGTTGTTGAAGTCGAGGAAGGCTGTCTCCATCGAGCGAATGGTGATCGTCTTCGTCGGAGCCGTACCGCCCGCCGCGAACGGTGCGTCCTCGAGCGCGCCGGAGTCGATCAAGATCAAGCCCTTGTCGACCGAGCGAGACAGTGCGGTGGTCGACGAGTGCGCGGAGAACTGCGTCGTGATCACGAACCTGCGATCCGCAGGCGTGCCGCGCTGGGGCAGGAAGGCCTTGTCGTCGGTAAGATCGCCGGCGTTGAACTTCAGCCCGAGCTTGCCCTCGAGCGGGCCCAGGGTCGGATCCGACTTCGGATCGAGAGCGATCAGCAGCCGCCCCCCCTTGGTCAGGTAGCGATCGAGCGCCGCCCACTCCGCGTTCTGCAACGGAATCGAGGGGGCGAGCATGATGACGACCGTCGCGTCGTCGGGAACGTTGGTCGCGAGATCGATGAGGCCGAGATCCTTGACCTCGTAGTTGAGCTCGCCGAGGCGCTTCTTGAACACGGTCGTGCGGCGGTCGGGAACGCGGCCCTTGAGATCCGAAGGCACCGACTCCGGGTCGTTGATCTCGCCGTGACCAGTCATCACGTACGCCTTGCGCTTCTCGCGGACGAGCTTCATCAGCAGCGAGTTGACTTCGCGGTCGAGGTTGCGCAGCTTGCCGGCGCCCTTGCGCGCCTTCTCGATGTCGACGTCGACGTCGATCGTCTGCGACTTCTCCGTGTCGCCCGTGCCCTTGACGAGGACGATCACGCCATCCTTTGTCACCTTGTACTTGCCGGCGAGCTCCGCGTTGAAGAAGCGATCGTGCTCCTCGATCGTGATCTTCCCCGGCGCTGCCTTCGCGAGCGCCTCGAAGTAGTCCTTCACCTGGGCCTTGACCTCGTTGGTCGCGGGGAAGAACAGGAGGACCTTCATCGGATCGCTGCTCGCGGCCGCGATCTTCTTGGACGAGTCACCCGGGGCGGCCGTCTTGAAGTAGCTGACGTCGCGCTGGACGTTACGCTTGGACGCGACCTGGCAGGTCACCATCAGGAACGCCGACGCGAGGGCGACGGACAGACCCGACCAGCCGATGTCACGGACCCGGTAGTACTCGACGCCGGCCTCGTCGCCCTCGCGGGCACCGATGTCGAAGTTGGTGCGCAGTGCCTGGCCGAGCGAGAGCTCGATCATCAGGACCGGCACCGTCGACGCCAGCATGAGCACCGACCACAGCACCGTGGCCGCCGTGGTGAATTTCGTCGCCCCGGCCTCGCTGAGGTTCAGCTTGGCCAGGCCCCAGTTCGTCGTCAGCGCATAGATCAGCAGGGCGACGACGGTACCGATGTGGAAGATCAGCAGCGTGCGCTCGACGCGGCGGCGAGCGCCGGTGGTGCCGAGCATGGTCCACACGCGGATCGCGGTGGTGCCGAGCACGAGCACGACGCCGAGCATCGACATGATGCCGCGGACACCCGACTCGTGGCCGAACAACCGCTCGCCGATCAGAAAGAGGAAGAGGCCGATCCCGAACACCAGGGACAGCCACCAGGGAGATGCAGTTCTCATTGCCATCGCTTCGCCTCCAGGGTCTTCACGGCGAGGAGGAGGAAGAAGTACGTGACCGCGACATAGTAGATGACGTCCTTGAGGTTCAAGACGCCGCGCATGAAGCCGGTCTGGAAGTGGATCCACCACAGATCCATCTCCTGCAGCACTTCACGCACCGGCGAGTCGAGCTTCTTCGCGAACGGGAAGAGGAAGACCATCAGGATCACCATCACGAGCGCCGCGACGCCGGCGACCAGCTGGTTGCGCGCGAGCGAGCTCGCGAACAGACCGATCGCGAGAGCCGCCGCGCCGATCAGCCAGAGGCCAAGATAGCCAACAGCGACCTGCATGAACGTGATCTTGCCGTTCACCTTGATCAGGAGCGGCATGTAGAACGACAGCAGCAGCAGGACGAGCAGGAATGTCAGTGCCGCGAAGAACTTGCCAAGGACAATCTCGGTATCACGCACCGGTGACGTGTTGAGCAGCACCAGCGAGTGAGTCTGGCGCTCCTCGGAGATCAACCGGAACGAGAGCAGGATGCCCGCACCGATCGAGACGCCACTCGAGAAGTAGAAGAACCGCTCGAGGACGATCGCGGAGAGCTGCTCGCCGCTCATCACGTAGCCCTGGAACAGAATTCCGTCGACGAGCAGGCACAGCGCCGCAATCACCCACGCAAAGGGCGACCGCAGATACGCGCCGAGCTCGCGGCGATAGATGATGCTAATTGCTCGCATCGGCTCCTCCGACCAGTCGAATGAACGTGTTCTCGAGCTCGCTGCGCGAGTAGGCGAGCTGGATCAGGTCGAGCTTGGCCTCGACGACCGCGCGACTGACCTCGGCACGACAGTCCTTGGTGGTCGACAGCGCGTACGACAGGCCACCGCCCTGCTCGTACGGATCGGCGACGCTCTTCACGCCGCTGACTGCCTCGAGCACCTTGCGGATCGTCGCTCGCGGGTCCTCGCCGCTCGGCGCTCGGACCGTGACGGTGATCTGCCGGATCTCGCTCTCGCTCGCCGCGAGCTCGTTCTCGCTGCCCGAGCCGAGCAGCTTGCCCTTACCGAGAACGAGCAGCCGATCACAGGTCTGACTGATCTCGGTCAGGATGTGGCTCGAGATGAGAACCGTGTGGTTCTGCTTGAGATCGTGGATGAGGTTGCGCATCTCGACGATCTGCACCGGGTCGAGACCACGGGTCGGTTCGTCGAGAATCAGGAACTTCGGCTGGTGGATGATCGCTTGCGCGACGCCGACGCGCTGCCGGAAGCCGTGCGACAGAGTCCCGATCACGTCCTCGGAGACATCACCGAGATCGGTGATCTCGAGGACGTCGGGAAGCCGGCGTTTGACCTGGGCGCGCGACATGCCGCGAAGCTCACCCGCGAACCCGAGGTAATCGAGGACCGTCATGTCCTGATACAGCGGCGGATTCTCGGGCAGGAAGCCGATGCGCTTCTTGACCTCGTGGGGGTCGGTGATGCCATCCACGCCGCCGATCTCGATCGCCCCGGAGGACGGCCGAAGATCGCAGGCAAGGATGCGCAGTGCTGTGGTCTTGCCGGCTCCGTTGAGCCCGAGAAAGCCGACGGTCTCTCCGTCGTTGATCTCGAACGACACAGGACCGAGAGCCCGTTTGCCACCGTAGTACTTGGAGAGATTCGAGACTCGAATCATTCGACCTCGCGTAGCGCCATAGGCGCGGAATCGCTGGGCTTTGTTAGAACGCGCCGCAGGACATGTCAAGCCACCGCGGCCCCACAAACCACCGATTACCTGCCCGATGTTCCCGGAGAGTCGATTTTTCGAAGGGGCCAGGCCCCTTTCTCAACTTGTGTCCGGGAACCGGCTGGTTGCGAATCGTCGTCAGCGGACGAAGGGGACGAAGGGGTCAGGCCCCTTTCTCAACTTAGGCCCCTTTCTCAACTTGTGTCCGGGAACCGGCTGGTTGCGAATCGTCGTCAGCGGTGGCATTTCCGATGGGTGGAAGTCTCGCGCGGCGATCGGATGCCGGCTCCGCGCTCGCTGTTGATCGTCGCCGCGATCGGCGCGGCGATCACGGGCCTGGGCATCGTCGCGCTCGACCAGCCCATCGCGCGCTGGCTCGCTGATTATCAGGCGCTCGAGCTCTGGACCACGGGGCTCGATGCGCTCGAGTGGGCGATCGGCCTGCCGGCGTTCGCATGGATCTCCGGCATCGTGCTCGTGCTCTGCATGATCGTCACCACTGCGGTCCCGCGCTGGCGCGGTCAGGCACCCGTGTGGACCTGGATCGCCGCGGTCCACATCCTGGCGCGGATCGCGACGCTCGAGCTCAAGGTGGCGACCGGCCGACTGCGGCCGTACGAGTGGCTCGCGAAGGGTGGGGGTGACGTCGAGACCTTCGGCTGGATCAAGGCGCACTCGTTCCCGTCAGGACACGTCGCGCTATTCGCGAGCATCGCGATCCCGCTGGCGATCGTCGTGCGACAGCGTCATCCGCGGCTCGGCGCCCTCCTGCTCGTGCCGGCCGTGTTCCCCGTGCTCGCGCGAGTGATCCAGAACGCGCACTTCGTCTCCGACGTGACCGGCTCCATCACGCTGGTGTGTCTGATCGCGTGGCTGACCGGCTGGCTCGTGCGACCGCTACGGTCCCGAGGATGATCAGCGCCGCGCCGGCGACCGTGTACATGGTTGGCGGCGCGGAGAAGACCGTCCACTGCCAGATCATCGCGAACGCTACCTGGATGTAGCCGATCGACGTCGCGCGGCTCGCCGTCTCGATCACCAGCGCCTTGGTCAGGAACACCTGGCCGACCTGCGTGGTCAGCCCGATCGCGAACAGGAGCAGCCACTCGAGCGGCTCTGGCGTGACCCAGGTCGCGATCGCCCACGGGATCGCGAGCGGCATCGCGATCAGCGGAAAGTAGAACACGATGACGAGCGCGTTCTCTGTGCGGGCGAGCTGGCGCACCGTGACGTAGGCCATCGATCCAGACAGGGCTGCACCGATCCCGGCAGCGATCCCGATTGGTTCGAGACCTGTGCCGGTCGGATGAACGATCAGGGTCACGCCCGCGATCCCGCACGCGAGCGCGAAGGCCGTCGCCCAGCCGATTCGCTCCCGCAGGATGAACCACGCGATCACGGAGGTCAGGAGCGGAATGGTCTGGTGGATCGTCGTCGCGTCCGCGAGCGGGAGGTGGGCGAGCGACAGGTAGTACAGCGTCAAGCCGGTGAACCCGAGCAGGCCTCGGAACGCGAGCCCGACCTTGTTCGTCCCCCACGGCGGCAAGCCTGCGCGCCGGACCATCGCGTAGGACACCACGAGCGTGACCACGGCCCGCGCGAGCACGATCTCACCGGTCGGCAGGCTCTCGCTCGCGACCTTCACGAGCAGGCTCATCGCGGAGAAGCCGAGTGCGCTCACAACCATGTACGCGACGGCGCGCGGGATCATCGGTATAACGCCACCAGACCGTTGCTGTACCAGATCGCCACGATGCGTGAGATGCAGAGGCGCTGATGTCGGCTTGGGATGTTGTCGTCGTTGGTAGCGGGTTCGGTGGCGCGATGGTCGCCCACCGCGCGGTCGCGGCCGGCGCACGCGTCCTCATGATCGAGCGCGGCGACTGGGTCCCGCGCGGCGAGGCCGCCTGGAAGCCCGATGCATCCCTCGAGCTGACCGAGAGCTACGCCAAGGACATCCCATATCGCTGCGACCGTGGCGGGCACGCACCGGTGATCGGCGCGTATGCATGCGTCGGTGGTCCATCCGTCTATTACGGTTGCGTCGGGTTCCGGTTCCGCGAGCGCGACTTCGTCGGCGATCCGGGTGTGGTCGCAGGCTCGGGCGCGGCATGGCCGTTCCGCTACGACGAGATCGAACCGTTCTACGCAGAGGCGGAGCAGCTGCTCGGCATCCACGGCGATGACAGCGGCGATCCCACCGCACCTCGCCGCTCGACCCCGTTCCCTTACCCGCCCGCACCCCTCGCGGCGATCTCGCAACGGGTCGCCGAGGCCGCGGTCGGTCTGGGCCTCTCGCCGTTTCACCTGCCGCTCGCGATCAACCACTCGGTGACCGAGCAGCGCAAGACGTGCATCACCTGCCGGACCTGTGACACCTACGCGTGCGCGATCGAAGCGAAGAACGATGTCGCGACGATGATGATCGCGCCGCTCGTCAATCGCGGCATGACGCTGTGGAAGCGCACGATCGGCGTGCGCCTCGAGGCCGAGCACGGCCGCGTGCAGAAGCTTCACGTCTGGCGCCGTGGCGAAGCTGGCGAGCCCGGCCGCGCCGAGACGGTCAGCGCGGGTCGCTATGTCCTCGCCGGTGGCGCGCTCGGTACACCGCACCTGCTGCTCGCGTCCGGGATTGACGCGCTGTCCCCCGCGCGCGCCGCGTTCGGCCGGTACCTGATGCGGCACGACAACTCGATGGTGTTCGGCTTCTTCCCGTCGGCCCCGGATCCGGACCGTGTGTTCCACAAGCAGCTCGCACACCACGACTGGTACTTCGGTGATCCCGAGAACGACGACGTCGCGGATCTGACGAAGCTCGGCGGCGTCCAGCAG
>JACCQV010000969.1 GCA_013813945.1 Deltaproteobacteria bacterium
CGGGCAGGTCGAGCTGATACGCGAGATCTCTGGCGGTCACGGCTGGATTTTGATTCGCGGCGGAGCACGCAAGCTTGACGTCGCCGGTCGCCATCGACGTATTGCCGGTGGTCGTCGGCGTCGTTACCGCTGTGACGGGCTCGGACGAGATGCACGACTCCGCGGTGCTCGAGGCCGCCGCACAGCTCGAGTCCGACGGAAAATCCGTCTGACCGTCCGCGTCGTTGTCGATCCCGTCTGCGCAGACCGGGCACATCGGTCCCGGGCACACGGTCGTCTCGCTGTCGTCGCTCCGGCTCTCGCAACCGGGGTCCGCTGGAAAGTCGAGCCGCACGTCGCCGTTGTTGTCGACTGCGTCGTTGCACTGCGCGAGCGAGCAGGTTCAAGCGCCCGCGGCTCCCTTGCAGGCGAACCCGTCGCCGCAGGTAAACGCACCTGACTGAGCGAGCGCGCTCTCGCAGCTTGCACCGTTCGCGATCTTGCCGCTCGCGTTGATCGTATATGCGCCAGTCGTCGTCGTGACCCTTCCATCGACGACGAAGAAGTACGCGCCGGCAGCGACGTTGGCCAGCGTCATCGTCTGGGCGTCTCCACATTGGATCGGGGTGCCAGCGCACGAGCTGTTCAGCAGCGACGTCACGGTGTCCACGCCGGTGACCGTGAGCACGAGCGAGCTCAGCGTCGGCACGTCGAGCCTGTACGCTCGATCCTTCGCCATCGCCGTGGTCAGGCTGCAGGTCGGGAAGACGTCATGGGTCGCCGACGTCAGGTCGCCCATCGTCACCGGCATTGTCAGCGCCACGACCCCTTCGGTGGTCGCACACGCCTCGCTGTCGTTGCTCGCGGCCTTGCACGTGGTGTCTGCCGGGTAATCGATCAACGAATCGAGATCGTTGTCGACACCGTCGCTGCAATCGGGGCAGCCCGGCCCGCTCGGGCAGTCATCGGCCTCGTCGGCATCGACAGCCGAGACGCAGCCTGGGTCCGCCGGAAAGTCTAGCTTGCCATCGCCATCGTCATCGAGGCCATCGCCGCACACCGGTTGCGAGCAGACCAGCTGTGCACCGCCGGCCGGTATGCGACACAGAAGCCCCGGCCCACAGTCCGGGATCGACGAACACGCCGAGCCCTCGCCTGCGAATCGATCCACGGTGAGTGAATACTCCCCGATCTGGGTGACGTCGGCTCCTTGCACGATGACGTAGTAGGTGCCGGCTCCGAGCGCCTTCGTGATCGTCGAGCTCGTGGTTCCAGGGCTCCCCACCACGTCGTCGTTGCACGCGAGCGACGATCCCGATCCCGCGCACTCTGCACTCCGCAGATCGAGCACGGTATCGACCATCGTCGCGGCGCTGTTCGTGGACGCCACCACGACCATCGGACGCGAGAGCGCGAAGACATAGGCGATCGCCGGCGCCCCGCCACCACCACCGCAGCTGGTCGCCAGTCCCGAGACGCTGCTCGCATCGAGCGTCCCGCTGTCCTTGCCGTCAGGGGGGAGATGTCTGACCTGCAACATCGCGCCGCATGCGTCCGGATCGTCGATCACCTCGGTCGGGTCGCCCGCGGACTGACAGCCGGGATCGGAGCCGTGGTCGATCGTGCCGTTGAGATCGTCGTCCACTCCATTGGCGCACTGTGGGCAGCTCGGGCCGCCTGGACAGTCGTCGGTCTCGTCGTCGACGTTGGGCAGCGTGCAGCCCGGGTCATAAGGGTAGTCGGTGAGGCCGTCGCCGTCGTTGTCGCGACCGTCGCTGCACAGAGGCATCGCTCCGCTGTCCTCGGAGTCGTCGGTCGGATGCACGCACCCTGGGTCATCTGGGTAGTCGGTGAGCCCGTCGCCGTCGTTGTCGATCTTGTCGGAGCACGGCGGATCCACGAACGGATTCGACGGCCCGCCGCCATCACAGGACAAGGCGATCACGGAGAGTACTGAGATCATCGACGAGCGGATGGTGTGCATGAGTCCTCCGAAGGAAGAGCCTCTGTAGGAGCCGCCACGCACCTGGGTCAAGCCAGCTCGCAGCAGTGACTCGAACGCTCCGTACTCAAAATTTGAACGGTTTGCGATCGTCGTCGGAGATCGCGCCTGGTGTCGGCCCTCGAGCGCGATCCCCCTCACGCAGTCTCACGCAGCCGCTCCGATGTCGATCACTCGATCGCTCCCTGCTGCTGGATCTCTCCCGCGAGAGTTCCTCGACCGATGCGTTGTCGACCCGAAGCGCTGCTCAGAGCACGTGGAGATAGGCGAGGAGGTCGCCCTTCTCCTGCGACGTCAGCTGGAGCCCGAGTACGAGGTTGAAGAACTCGATCGTGTCCTCGAGAGTGAGCAGCCGGTCGTCGTGGAAGTACGGTGGCGATTCCTTGATGCCGCGCAGCGGGAACGTCTTGATCGGACCATCACCGTTGGCGACCAGGCCGTTGATCACGCGCGGCGCGAAGAACCGGTCGAGCCGGAGGTCGTGCATCTGGTTATCGGAGAGCTGCGGGCCCGAGTGACACTCGAGGCATCGCCCCTTTCCCATGAACACCGCCTCGCCGCGAAGTTCGCTCGCCGTCGCCAGCTCGTTGAGGCGGACGAACTCGTCGAGCTTCGGTGCCGGCGGGAAGTCGAGTAGCTTCTGCAGCTCGGCCATGTGCTGGACCTGGCTCTGCCGGTCGAGCGGATTGATCCCCTTGAGTGCAGCCTTGTCGATGTCGCCATCGAAGTACGCGGCGCGTTGCTCGAACTCGGTAAAGTCCTCGATCGACATCAGGGCGCGCTGCGACCCGAACACGCGCTGCTGATGAACGCCGCGCAGCGACGGGGTGTCGATCCGGTTGCGGTGCGACTGCGGCCGGATGTCGCCGACCAGATGCGTGGCCGCATTGGTGTGGCCGTTCTGGTGGCAGTCGAAGCAGGCGACGCCGAGCTGCGGCTCGGCAACGCGGCGGTCATCGATCAGGTTGAACTGCTGCTGCGCGAACGGGAACACGAGAAGGCGCAGGCCGTCGAGGTCCTTCGCGTTGAGCTTGTCCTTGAACAACCGGTAGAAGTTGTGGGTCGTGACGAGCTCGCCGTTCGAGACGTCGCCGAGATCGGGGCGGGTGGTCAGGAAGATCGCCGCGGGAAACTCCGGTAGCAGGTGTTGGGGGAGATCGAAGTCGAGATCGAAGCGCTCCAGGTCGCGGCCGGTCTGCGCGAGGATGTGCTCGATCTGCGGGCGCGGGAACAGCATCCCGCCCTCGGCCTGCTTGGGGTGCGGCAGGGGCATGAAGCCCGCCGGGAATAGATCCGCTGCCTTGATCTCGGCCGGCGACATCGCGGCGAGGCTCTGCCAGGTC
>JACCQV010000997.1 GCA_013813945.1 Deltaproteobacteria bacterium
CCGTACAGCTCATCGCCGACGAGGCGATCGCCGAGCCGGACCTCGGCGCCGCGTAGCCGGATCCCTGCGGTGCCTGCGAGCACGATCCCGCGCGGCAGCTGCGCCCGTCCGATCAGGCTCCACGCCAGCGACCACGACGACTCACCCGCGAAGTCGCCGTCATCGCCTGTCGGCAACGACAGCTCGGCGCGCAAGAACACCGCACCGTGCGGCGCCTGCACGACGCGGATCCGCCCCCCGAGCCGGAAGTCACCAGGCACCCAGCGATCGAGGACCTTCGGATCGCCGACGATCCGTAGACGATCGCCTTCCTGCCATGCGAACGGGAACCGCGCGTCGAGCACGACACTGTCACCGAGAGCGACCGCGCCACCGATCGCGAGCGTCGCGCGCCGGGTCACGGGCGCACTCTCGAACATCGGTGCGCGCAGGACCATCGGGCGGCGCAGGTAGCCGAACGTGACGCTGAGGCCCCAGCCGGGAACCGGCGCACCGGCATCGAAGCCGAGCTCGGTGCGCCCCGCCGGTACGATCTCGCGATCGACGTCGATGGCAGTGGGCTCGTCGCGCGGCTCGTCGGCCCGGGCGATGCCCGCGGTCAACACGACCGCAGCAGCCGCGACTGCCGCCCGCGTCATCCCATCAGCCGCGAGCCGAGCTCGTAGACCCGCGCCGGTGGCATGTGCCGGTAGCGCGTCACCTGCACGCGCAGCTGCGCGATGTGATCGATCACGTCGCGGCGCGATGCGCCTTTCGCGAGCAGCGCGCGCGCCCGCTCGACGATGGGCGCGCGTGCCGAGGCCGGGTGATAGATGAACGTGCGACCGAACCGAACTTCGCCTCCGAGCCCGATCAGGCGCAGCTCCGCAACGTCACCGACCTCCACGCCGTGGAGTGCCCGCTGCTCGTCGACGTGAAAGACCGCGCCGCCGAGCAGATCGAGCAGCTCGATGCGGCGCGTTCCATTCGCGAGCGCGCGCACCTCGAACAGGCTGCGCTGTGATGTGACGAGCGCACGCATTGCCTCGGCGCGCGGATCATCGGCGGCAAGCTCGCGCGACGTGATCGCCGCGGGCGGCACCGTCTCGCCGGGCACGACGCGTTCGATCACGTACCACTCGACGAACGCGGCGCTCCATGGCTCCCACAGCTCGTCGTCCTGATGGACCTTGCCGCGGCGCTCCTCGTACTCGCGGCGCGCCTGCGATGCAGCATCCGCATCGGCCGTGTGCCGCGCGTAGAGCTCCTCGATCACCTGATCGAGCAGCGCGGCCGGCGATGGGTTCTGCATCACCGTCCCTTCGCGAGAAGGTCCCGGAAGCGCGCGAACAGGTAGCCCGCATCGTGCGGACCCGGGCTGGCTTCCGGGTGGTACTGCACGCTGAAGATCGGCTTGCCGGCGACCGCGATGCCTTCGTTCGAGTGATCGAACAGGTTCTCGTGGGTGACGTGAACACCGGATGGCAGCGTCGTCTCGTCGACGATGAAGCCGTGGTTCTGCGACGTGATCTCGACCTTGCCGGTCGTCTTGTCGAGCACCGGGTGATTACCGCCGTGGTGACCGAACGGCAGCTTGAGCGTCTTGGCACCGAGCGCGAGGCCGAGGATCTGGTGACCGAGGCAGATGCCGAACACGGGCTTGCCGCTCGCGCACAGCTCCTTGGTGGCGAGGACGCCGTACTCCACGGCGGCAGGATCGCCTGGGCCGTTCGACAGGAAGAACCCGTCAGCGCCGAGCGCGAGCGCCTCGCGTGCGGGGGTGGTTGCAGGAACCACGGTCACGCGGCAACCGATGTCGCGGAGCTGGCGAAGGATGTTCTCCTTCATGCCGAAGTCGTACGCGACCACGTGATACGCGAGCGGCGGCGTCGGGATCGCGCGGCCATCGTCGATCGCGCGCCACGTGGGCTCGGTCCACTCGTAGCGCTTCGCGCACGTCACGCGGGGAACCAGATCGAGCCCGTCCATCTTCGGTGACTTCTTGACTCGCTCGAGCACGGCCGCAATCTCGTTGACGTGCGGGGTGATCGCGCCACGCATCGCACCCTGATCGCGCAGCACCCGGGTCAGCGCGCGCGTGTCGATGCCGTCGATGCCAGGGACGGCGCTGGTCTCGAGCCAGTCCGCGAGCGTGCCCTCCGAGCGCCAGCTCGCCGGAATCGGCGACAGCTCGCGGATCGCGAGCCCGGCGCACGCAACCTTACGCGCCTCGGTATCGGCGACGTTGACTCCGACATTCCCGATCTGGGTCGCCGTCATCACGACGATCTGTCCGCAGTACGACGGGTCGGAGATGATCTCCTGGTAGCCAGTGATCGAGGTGTTGAACACGACCTCGGCGAGGGACTCGGTGCGGGCACCGAAGCCTTCGCCTCGGAACACGGACCCGTTCTCGAGGACGAGCGCTGCTGGCCATCGTATCGCGCTCATCGAAACCTCGAATCCAGATCGAAGACGGGGCGGCCTTCGACCAGGGTGAGCACCGCGCGCCCGGCCATCGCTTGCCCGAGGAACGGCGTGTTCTTCGACTTGCTGGAGAGACCCTCGGAGCTGATCGTCACGGGGCGCTCGGGATCGATCACGCAGATGTCGGCGACCGCCCCGACCGTGAGACCGCCGCCCGGGAGGCCGAAGGCGCGCGCCGGTCCGCCGGTGAAGGCAGAGATCGCGCGCTTGTCGTCGAGCGTCCCCATCCGTACGAAGTCGAGGATGATCGGCAGCGCGGTCTCGAGGCCGAGCATGCCGGGTGCCGCGCACTCGAACTCGACATCCTTCTCGACGGGCGAGTGCGGCGCATGGTCGGTCGCGATCGCGTCGATCGTGCCATCGACGAGGCCCTCGAGCAGCGCCTCCTGATCGGCGGCGGTGCGCAGCGGCGGCATGACCTTGGTCCGCGTGTCGTAGTGGCTGCACGCCTCGTCCGTCAGTGCGAGGTGGTGCGGGGTGACCTCGCAGGTCACGGGCAAGCCGCGGCGCTTGGCATCACGAACGAGCGCGACGGTGCGAGCGGTGGAGACGTGGGCGACGTGATAGCGGGCGCCGGTCCACTCCACGATCTCGAGATCGCGCGCGACCATCGCGCTCTCCGCGCACGCTGGCTGGCCGCGGATCCCGATCCGGGTCGACACGGCACCCTCGTTCATCGCCCCGCCCTCGCTGAGGTCGAGGTCCTCGGCGTGCTGGACGACCGGGAGATCGAACGTGCGCGCGTACTCGAACGCGCGGCGCATGAGGCCTGCGTTCATCACCGGCCGGCCATCATCGGAGATGGCGACGATGCCGCCCTCCTTCATGTCGGCGATGTCCGCGAGGATCTTGCCCTCGAGGTTCTGGGTGATCGCTCCGATCGGGCGCACTCGTACGGCGCCCACCTCGCGCGCGCGCCGCACGATCAGCTCGGTGACGGTGCGCTGATCGTTGACCGGGCGCGTGTTCGGCATGCAGCAGATGGTCGTGAAGCCACCGGAGGCCGCAGCGCGCGTGCCCGTCTCGATGTCTTCCTTGTATTCCTGCCCCGGCTCGCGCAGGTGGACGTGCAGGTCGATGAGGCCCGGGACGACCCACAGGTCCTTGACGTCGATGATCCGGCCGCCGACCAGGCCTCGCCCGATCTCCACGATCCGGCCGCCGGAGATCCGGACGTCCGCGACCTGGTCGAGGGGACGCGCTGCCGCCGGGTCGAATACCCGGCCGCCGCGTAAGACCAGATCCCCGGGATCCATCGCGCGCGGGTTTACCACACTTGAGGCCTCCATCTCGCCGCCCCGACGACGCCGATCTACGAAAACCTACGACTCCGGACGCAGCACGCGCTGTACCGCAGCGACCAGGTCAGCGCGGGGAAGGTCATGCTCCTTCGCCT
>JACCQV010001041.1 GCA_013813945.1 Deltaproteobacteria bacterium
GTGCTGCTTGTTGCCAAGAATCCCTCCTCGATCGAGGTCTGGGAAAATGGCATCAAGCTGTTCGTGGCTCCGGACAACCTCGACGTTCCAGAAGGCGGCGAGCGCACGGTCGTCCTCAAGGCCAAGGGCTACAAGGACAAGGAAATGACCTTCACCTCGAAGGTCCGCAAGCCGCCCAAACTCTCACTGACGAAAATCCCGGGTGTGAACACCACCCGTCCGAACCCACCGGTGGGTGGCGATCCGGTCAAGCCGAAGTGCAGCAACACCAGGGCGGACATCCAGCTCTCCTTCTGCAAGGCGGCGTACTGCGCTTCGCACCTCGACAAAGAGAGTCAGAACCTCTGCAACATGGAGTGACCGCGCGCACGGTAGGGTGCCGACCGTCACCGCATGTGGCACGCCTTCCAGAGCACAATCGTCTCCGTCCCGTCGAGCTAGAGAAAGAGGAACCCATGCGCCGACAGATCGCTCCATCGCTCATCCGCTACGTGCTCATCGCGCTGGCGTTCGTGCTCGTCGGGAACACCCATTCGTTCGCGGACGGTCGCAGCGAAGCTCGCACGCACTACCAGGCGGGCGTGAAGTATTACAACGGTGGCGACTACCGCAGCGCGATCCGCGAGTTCAGTGCGGCGCAGCAGCTGCTCCCCGCCGATCTCAACAACTACAACCTGGCGCTCTGCTACGACAAGCTCGGCGATCCGGAGCCCGCGGTGCAGTACTACCGCGCGTACATCGAGAAGGTCCCGAACACGGACAAGCGCGCGGAGATCGAGGCGAGCATCGCGCGGCTCGACGCTGCGGCGAAGTCGGTCGCCCAGAAGAAGGCCGACGAGCTGCGCAAGATCGATGAAGCCAAGCGCGCCGAAGAAGAGCGCAAGGCATACGAACAAGGCAAGCGTGCCGACGCCGAGCGCAAGGCAGAAGAGGCGCGGCTCGCCGCGGAAGCACGTCGGCGTCCGCCCGCTGATCCGGCCTCAGGTGGTGACGGTGGTCCGGCCGTCGGTGTTGGTTCCACGGGTGTTCCGAGCTCGGGCACCGTGTCGACCGGTGACGAGCAGCTCGACCGCGTGCAGGGGATGAGCATCGACCAGGTCCGTGATCAGCGCGTTGGTGCTGCCGGCAGCGGCATGGTCGATCCGCGCGGTGGTCCGGCAACCGCTGCGAACGGCGGCATGGCGCCACCTCCGGTCGGCAACGGCGCCCCACCCGTGGCCGCCGCCGCGCCGGTCGCGGGTCAGCCCGCCGGTCCTCAGGATCAGCCGAAGAAGGCGGATCCGGTCTACAAGAAGTGGTGGTTCTGGGCGGTGGTTGTCGTCGGCCTCTACGTCACGTATCAGATTGCCACCACGGACTCGAACGACAACGTGACCCGCACCATGCTGCCGATCGGCCCCTCGGCCCCGCCCGCACAGAGCGGTGGCTACACGCTGATGCGCTGGTAGACCCGGGGTAGACTTTGACGCGATGAGCGTCACTGTCGAGCATCTGACCCGCGCGACCCAGCGGCTGCGCGAACACCCGCACGATCAGGGCGGCTGGCTCGAGCTCGCCGCGATCCATCACGCCCTCGGCAACACCGAGGATGCAGAGCTCGTGTTCGCGACGATCGGCGAGGGAGCCCGCGTCGGCGGACAGGTCGCGCTGGCCGTCGCGTGTGGCCGTCACCTCGCGGAGCTCGGCAGCGTTCGCGGGCCAGAGCTGATCGATCACGTCGTCGAGACCTACGCGAAGGACGGCACGCACGTCGCGACCGCGGCATCCTCTGGCGCGCCCGCACCGCCGGAAGAGACACCCTCGGTGCCGGCGGGCAAGGGCTCCGCGGTCGAGGAGGCGCGCGCGGCGGTGGCAACGCTTGGCGCCTGGTTGACGGCGCGCAAGGTCGCCAACATCCCGGCCGCGCCACTGCTGTCCGCTCTGTCGAAGCCCGGCGCGCGCGCGCTCGTCGGGGTGATGACCGCGCGAGCGTTCGCCGCCGGTGCCGTCGTGATCGATGTGGGCCAGCCGGCGACGGCGCTGTACTGGATCGCGCATGGAACCCTGGGCGTCGAGCGAAACGGCGCGCAGCTCGGCGAGCTGCACACGGGGGAGTTCTTCGGCGAGATCGCCCTGATGGGCGGGACACTGCGGACGGCGCGCGTCACGGCGCGCGAGGATGTCTGGGTCCTCGAGATTCCGGCGCGCGCGATCGAGAATGCGGCGCAGAAGCATCCCAAGCTTGCCGAGGTGCTCGCGAACCACGCGCGGACTCGGCTGCTCGCGAATCTCATGCGGACGAGCGAGCTGTTCCGCGCACTCGAAGACGACGATCGCGATGCGCTGCTCGCGCGGTTCGAGATCGAGCTCGTGCCCGCTGGTCAAACGTTCATTCACGAGGGTAAGGGCAACGGCCACCTCTGGGTGCTGGTGTCGGGCAAGTGTCAGGTGCAGAGCGCGGGCGCACCGCTCGCGGACCTCGGGCCGGGCGCAGCCGTCGGTGAGATCTCGCTGGTCAGCGGCACCAACGCCGTCGCGAGCGTGACGGCGATCGAGCCGGCCGTGCTGCTCCGGCTCTCCAAGGGAGACTTCAAGGCGGTCGTGAAGCGCCATCCCAAGCTGCTCGCCGAGGTGGAAAAACTCGTGGTCGCGCGCGAGACCGCAAACCGCGCGCTGTTCCAGGACGCTGCGGATCTCATCGTATAGAGTCCCCTGAGATGCGGACGTTCCTCGTCGCGGCACTCGTACTCCTTGCAGCTTCGGCCGCGTGCGTAGATCAAGGGGCCGGGCCGCAACCGAAGAGGGTCGATCCGGGCTACGTCGGCAAGCACCTCCTCCAGGCGCCGCCAGCGACGATGACCGCGAAGCTCGACGTCGATCTCGGAGGCAAGGTGATCTACCTCGGGAACAACCTGCACGTCGAGCGTGCGGTGCCCGGGCAGGCGTTCAAGATCACCCACTACTGGAAAGTCGTCACACCGATCGGTCCCGGCTGGGAGGTGTTCTCGAACGTGCGCGGGGAGCCGACCAAGCCGGACTTCATGAACCTGCCGCCGACCGAGATGCAGCGCGCGCATGGACCGGCAACCTGGGCTGCGGGCGAGATCATCGAGGACGAGCAGGAGATCTTTCTCCGTCCCGACTGGCGATCGATGTACGTGACCGTCCACGTCGGGTTGATCGAGGTCGGTGCCCACGGCGTGGGTGATCGGATGGCGGCGAGTGGACCCAACGTCAAGGATCGCGCGGTGATCGCGCGTCGCATCGAGATCGATCTCGCGAAGGCGCCGCCGCCTCCGGGCACTGTCCACGTTCCGTACGCGCAGGGTCCGATCGCCATCGACGGCGTCCCGAGCGATCAAGGCTGGGCTGGCATTGGTTCGTCGCCCGAGTGGGTGACGGCCGAGGGCAGCCCCGAGCCGGTCGGCAAGGCGAGCGGCAAGCTGACCTGGGACGACCAGCACCTCTACGTCTACGTCACCGTCACCGACTCCGACGTGTTCAGCGAGTTCCAGAATCAGGACGATCCGCTGTGGAAGCAGGACTGCGTCGAGCTGTTCATCGATGCGGACGGCAATCGCCGCGGCTACGTCGAGCTTCAGGTCAGCCCGAACAATGTGACGTTCGACTCGTGGTTTCCGGGTGGGCGCGCCGCGAAGGGCGACGAGGAGTGGGACTCGGGGATGATCACGGCGGTGAAGCTGAACCCCGGGCAGGGCTGGGACGTCGAGATCGCGATCCCATGGGCGGCCGTGAAGGGGCGCGAGGATGCGATGAGCGTGCGGCTGCCGCCGCAGGTCGGTGATCGCTGGCGGCTCAACGTCGTTCGCGTCGACAAGAAGAAGCAGGGCACGGGGAATCCGACCGCCTCGTCGTGGAACCGGATCTCGTATCAGGACTGGCACGGCCTCGAGAAGCTGCTGACCGTCGTGTTCGCGGATCAGTCTGGTGGCGTGGCGCCGGGCACACCGGCGAAGCCGGCACCCGTGATCGTCGATCCAGGCGTCGGAAGCGGTTCCGCGATCGGCAGCGGATCTGCCGCGGGTACCGGTAGCGCGAGCGGATCGGGAGCACCGGCTGTGGCGCCAGCGTCGGGCAGCAGCGCATCACGCACGGGCAGCACGAGCGGTCCATCGGCGGGCAGCGCGGCACCCACATCGGGCAGCGCGGCACCACGCGCGGGCAGTGCGAGTGGATCCGCGGCGGGTAGCACGGCACCACGTGCGGGTAGCTCGAGCGGATCGGCGGCACCTGCTGCGACACCACCGGCGGGCAGCGCGGCACCACGCGCGGGGAGCGCGAGCGGATCCGCGGCACCGGCGACCGGCGGTGCGCCCTCGGGAACACTCGTACCCGGCTCTGCCGGCAGCGCCAGCGCAGCGCGCTGAGGGGCGTGACTTCGTCGGGCGTGTTAGCCTTTTCGGCAATGCGCCACCTCACCGTCCTGGCGCTGCTCCTCGTCGCGGGCTGCCCCAAGGGTGGACCTCAGCAGGTCGGAGCACAGCCGAGCTGGCGCGGCGGCCCGAGCGCGAAGCCGGGCACGAAGATCGGGCCGGTGACCTTCGCGCCGGCCACCGAGCCCGCGCAGCGCTACAACGAGCCGCTGCGAGCGCCGCCGAAGACAGCCCTCGGTGATGCGGTCGTCGCTGCGGTGCGCGATGCCGCGGGGCAAGCGGGTACCGCCGTTCCGATCGCAGATGCACGGCTGTTTCGCGCGTGTGCCGAGCTCGCCGAGGTCGTCCCCGAAGAGGGCGTGATCGGGTACAGCCTCGTCGAGTTCGCATTGCACCGGAACGGAATCGTCGAGCCATCTCCGCACCTCCTCGTCGTGTGGGGCGACATCGATTCACCCGAGCTGATCGTCGAACAACTCAAGCCGCGGCTCGCCGAGATCCTCGCCGATGGCGCGACCGCGCGCGTCGGCATCGGTGCTGCGAAGCGGCTCGCCGATGGCTCGGGCGCCGTGGTGTTCGCGCTGCAGGCGTCTGCGGTCAGCACGTCGCCGATTCCGCGCGCGCTCCCAGCGGGTGGTTCGTTCACACTCGATGCGGTCGTCGACGCTCGCTACAAGGATCCGGAGGTGTTCATCACCTACGACAGCGGCTCGACCGAGCGGCTCCCGCTGAAGGCGGGCCACGCCGGTGGCTTCACATCCGAGGTCCGGTGCGGTGCGCACAAGGGTCGCCAGCAGGTCGAGATCACGGCCGCCGACGTCAGTGGCTCGACGGTACTCGCGAACTTTCCGATCTGGTGCGGCACGACACCGCCTGCGTCGCTCACCGTCGATCCGTCGCTCGACGATGCGCCCGCGACAACGACCGAGGAAGCGGAGCACCGGCTGCTCGCACTCGTCAATCGCGATCGCCAGGTGGCCGGTCTTCATGCGCTGCAGTGGGACGAGAAGGTCGCGGGCGTCTCTCGCGCACACTCCGAAGAGATGCGACGCACGCGCAATGTCGCGCACATCTCGCCGACGACGGGCTCCGCCGCCGATCGCGTACGCGCAGCGAAGATCAAGACCGCGGTCGTGCTCGAGAATGTCGCCCGTGCCTACGGTGTCGGCGAGGCGCACCAGGGTCTGATGAACAGTCCCGGACACCGCGCGAACATCACGTCCCACACGGCCACGCACGTCGGAATGGGCGCCGTGTTCGGCGAGGAGGTCTCCGGCCGCCGCGAGCTCTTCCTCACGCAGGTGTTCACGCGGGTGCCGCCGAAGGTCGATCCAGCCAAGGCGGCGGGCCTCGTGCTCCAGCGAATCTCGTCGGTCAAGCCGGTCGGCAACAACGCGCGCCTCGCCGCCATCGCGCAGCGGCTCGCCGACGCGCTCGCGACAGGCAAGACCCGCGAGCAGGCCTACCCGCTCGTCAAGAAGGACGTCGACGCTCTCGGTAGCCTGTACGGCCGCGTCGGCAGCGTGATCACCGCGGCCGCAGATCTCGATTCCGTCGATGGCAAGTCGCTCGTCGGTGACCAGAAGGTCGACGACGTCGGCATCGGGATCGCGCAGGGTCCGCATCCCGAGATCGGTGATGGCGCGGTGTGGATCGTCGTCCTGCTCGGCCAGAAGCGCTGACCTGGGGACGCTCCCGACTTACGGTAATTGCGTTCCACGGCGTTTCACACAAGTGTCGTACGTCGGGAGCGTCCCCACTCGGCACCATGATCTCGCCCGGTTCGGCGAAATAGATCTCGTAAGTCGGGAGCGTCCCTAGCGCGAGCCCAGAGCCGCGAGCACGGCGATGTCGACGAGGTCGGCGGCCGCGTAGAGGGTCTCGCCGTCGATCGGGGTCGGGTAGGCGGGGATGGTGGTACCGACCTCTTCGGTGACCGAGCGGGCGAGTGCCGCGAACGTGGGCTCGGTTCCGACGATCGTGGCGACGAGCGAGATGATCGCATTCACATCGTCGATCGGCTGCGCATCGGTGACGATGCCGAGACCGGCGGCCATCAGCGTCGGCACCGCGCCATCATCGAGGACGACAGTGCGCGAGGCGATCGCGCCGTGGCACCCGCCCAGCTCGTGGATCGAGGCGGCCGCGCGCGCGAGGCGCTTGAGGAGGCGCAGCGTCTCCGTGGGTGGCAGCTGCGGAGCCGCGTCTGCGAATGACGCTCCCGACGGCGCCTCGAACACCGCGATCCGGCTCGACCGATCGAGCGAGAGTGCGCGCTGCACGAACGGGCTTTGCACACGGCCGAGCAGCCGCGCGCGCTCGATGGCCTTCGTTGCGTCGTCGCTCTGATCAAAGCGCTCGATCACCACGGACCGATCGAGGACCGTATCGACCGCGCGCACGAGCTGCGAGAGCGGCGTGGCTCCGAGTGGCGTCTCGAACTGGTAGCGCGGCTTGGCCTCACCCTCCTCGGCGAGCTGGGCGATCGAGTGGGTCTTGCTGTCACGTCGCGGGCGAGGCGACGTGACCGGGCCACGCCCTCCGACGTCGAGGCTCTCGAGCTCGCGTCGTAGATCGGCGAGCGTCGGGGTGCGATCGCCGGGATTCTTGACGAGCAGGTTGGTCAGGATCGGATCCCAGCCGGGCGCCACGTCGGTGCCGGCGGAGGATGCTGCAGGTGGCAGCTCGCCGAGGTGTTGCGCGACGAAGTCGGGACCAAGGAACGGCAGGCGGCCGGTCACCGCCTCGAACAGCGTGACGCCGAGCGCGTAGAGATCCGCTGCGATCGAGATCGGTGCGCCCGTGATCTGCTCCGGAGACATGTACGCGAGCGTGCCGATCAAGCCGCCGGTCTGTGTCTGACCGAGGTCGACGAGGTGCGCCACGCCGAAGTCGCCGAGCTTCGCGGTACCGCGCGCGTCGAAGAAGATGTTCGCCGGCTTGACGTCGCGATGCACGACGCCGCGGTGATGCGCGGCCTCGAGACCACCGATCACGTCGAGCGCCATCCGACGAACCTGGGCCGCCGCGAGCCGCTCACCTGCCGCGAACCGCTGCGCGAGCGAGCCTCCGGGGAGGAACTCCATCACGAGGAAGCCGCGCTCGACAGAGACGTCGTAGACCTCGACGAGCGACGGATGGCGCAGCGTGCTGGCGAGTCGCGCCTCGCGCACGAACCGCTCGTACGCCGCGCCGCCCCGTGCACCCGCGGCGAAGAACATCTTGATCGCGATCTGGCGGCCTGCGATCTCGTCGGTCGCGAGGAACACGCGGCCAGAGGCGCCGGCACCGAGCAGGCGATCGAGCCGGTAGCGGCCAGCGACGAGCTCGCGATCGCGGGTGGCCTTGCGTTCGGTGCCTTCGTCGCGCCACACGCGCAGGTAGGCATCGAGATCGGCGGAGACGGTCTCGTCGGTCGCGCGCAACTCGAGCAGCGCGTCGCGCGCACCGTCGCGCAGACCCATCGCCGCGAGGGTCGCGATCAGGTGACGCTGGGCATCGCTGCGCAGGGCAGGGGTCCTGCGCGCCTCCTGCAGCAGGCGTGCAGCCTCGGGATATGCGCCGCGGCGCGCGAGGATGCGCCCGAGCGCGAGCTGGATCGGCGCGCGCTCTCCCTGCGCCGCAAAGTCGAGTGCCTTCTCGAGCAGCTTGCCGGCGTCGCGGTCGCGCCCGGCCGCCTCGAGCAGCCGCGCAGCATCGAGATCCTTGCGTGCACGTATGTACAGATCGATCGCGCGGTTGGTGTCGCCGAGCTTCTCGGCGAGCGGTGCGGCGTCGGCATGGCGACGCATCCGGGTCAGCACGTCGAGTGCGGCCTGCGTGCCCTCGTCCGTAGCGGTGAGCGTCGCGAGCAGCTCGCTGGAGGCGGCGGTGTCGCCGAGCTCCAGGGCGTAGCGCAGCGCACGCGGTAGGTCGGCGCCGGCGCGAGAGGCGGTGAGCGCCCCCCGGAAATCCCAGAGCTTCTCGTAAAGATCCGCGGCCCGGGCGTGGAGCCCCGCGTCGAGCGCGGCCCGCGCGGCGTCGTCGTGACGGCCCGCTCTCAGCAGCTCGTCGACGGTCGACGATGCTTCCGTCGGGGGATCGTCTGAATTGATCGCCACGCGTAAACGATGGTACCAGAGCGACACCCATGCACCAGCGCAGCGCCCATCGCTCCTTGCTCGTCGTCGGCTCGGTTGCGTTCGACGACATCGACGGACCGTTTGGAATGCACAAGGATCTGCTCGGCGGATCGGCGTCGTTCATCACGCGGGCCGCCGCGTACTTCACCAAGAACGTCTCCGCCGTCGGTGTGATCGGTGACGACTTCCCTGCGAAGTATCTCGAGGAGATGACGGCGCAGGGCATCGATGTCTCCGGCATCGAGCGAGTCAAAGGCGAGACGTTCCACTGGGTCGGTAAGTACGCGCCCGATCTCGCCACGCGGGAGACGCTGGACACCCGGCTCGGCGTGTTTGCCGACTTCCAGCCCAAGCTCCACGATGTGCACCGCGAGGCGCAGCTCGTCTTGCTCGGCAACATCGATCCGGCTCTGCAGCTCGACGTGCTGAAGCAGGTCCGGGCACCAGCGCTCGTCGCGACCGACACGATGAACCTGTGGATCAACATCAAGCGCGCGGACCTCGAGAAGGTCCTCGCGAAGACCCACACGCTGATGCTCAACGACGAGGAAGCGCGCCTGTTCGCGGGCGAGCACAACCTTCGTCGCGCCGCCGCGCACATCCTGAAGTGCGGCCCGACCTCGGTGATCATCAAGCGCGGCGATGCCGGCGCATTGCTGTTCCACGGAGGCGGTGTGTTTGCAGCGCCCGCGATGCCGCTCTCCGACGTTCAGGATCCGACCGGTGCGGGGGACAGCTTCGCCGGCGGCCTCATGGGCTACCTCGCCTACGCGGGCGATCTGTCGCCGACCACCATCAGGACGGCGATGATCATGGGCAGCGTGATGGGCAGCTTCGCGGTCGAGAAGTTCTCGGTCGACGGCATCCGCGGACTCACGACCGCCCGGATCCAGCAGCGCTTCGACGAGCTCAGCG
>JACCQV010001052.1 GCA_013813945.1 Deltaproteobacteria bacterium
GCATGTGCTCATGGTGTCCGTGTTGTCGCCGACGCTGGTCTCGGTCGCTGCGCCCGGGCGCTGTGCCGTGGTGGCGCCGAGGTCAGCTACAGGCCGGCGGCGTTGAGCGCGTTCATCGCCGCCTGCACGGCGCCTGCGAGCTTGGGGTGCTCGACCTCGAGCGATTCGTAAGCGGCCTGCAGCCGCTCCGAGAGCGAGTGGTAGTGCCCCGCATCGTGCGGCTCCTCGACGATCGTGCGCAGCTGCGGCCGCACCGGCTCGAGCGCCGCGTGCGGTTCCTTCTCGAGCTGCTCGTGTAACCCGCGAACTCGTTCGATCACATCGGGGGTCGGCATACCCGAACCGTAGCACCCGTTCTCCCACTTGAACTTTTTCTACCCATCCGGGACCCCCCGCACGTTCCATGTGTCGGAGCCTGCGTGCGTGTCGTCGTCCTTTCCCTTGCCGCGCTGCTCGCCGGGGGGGCCTGCGGGCGCGCCACGCCGACGACCGCAGCACCGAGCACGCCTCCGCCTGCGACGCTCGAGGCGACGGTCGTCGGCCCGGACCGTCCGGTCGTTGGCGCGCGCGTCCGCATGCTGGCGCTACGTGCGGCGCCCTGCCCGTGCAAGCAAGCCGGGCTCGACCCGAACGCCTACTACGGCAACGAGATGCCCGAGTGCGCATGCCCCGAGGCGCTCGAGCAGTGGCGGTCGCGCTTCGCGCGCTGCGACTCTGCGACCCGCGTCGTCGGTGAGCTCCCCGCCGATCCAACCGGCAGGCTGCGCCTCGAGCCGACCCGCGCTGTCACCTCGCTCGAGGCGAACGGTCCGGAGGGCCTGCTGTGGATGCCGTGGCCACCGGCGAGCGGGCCGATCGCGCTGTCGCTGGAGAATCCGATCCAGCCGAGGATCCAGATCACCGGCGCGCCCCCGGACGTGATCCGCGGCGCCGTGCTGTTCGACGATGGCCACTGCGTCCCGATCGAGCGGGTGGGCGACGCGTGGATGCCACGGGTCCCGGTGCCGCGGTACGAAGCATCCGGCGGAACCTTGGTCATCGAGGCGACCGGCTTCGCAACGACGGTCTACTCGCTCTTCGATCAGAAACGGATCGACATCGAGCTGGTTCCCGCGACGCCGATCACCGGCACGTGCGCCGGCGCGACCGTGCGCTTCGACAATCCCTTCCAGCGCCTGGTCGTGAAGGTCGACGACAGGAAGCAGTTCGCGATCCACGGCGCGCTCGCCATGGCCGGCAGGGTCAGCTGCTGGAAGGACGACAAGACGCTCGTAGAGGAATGGGATCACACCCCCGGAGAGCCCCTCCGGGAGGCCGAGACCGCGGTCAGCTTCGGATCCATGGACGGCAACTGCGATGACATCAAGGTCGTCGACGCCCACAACATGCCCATTGCCGACGCCGCCGTCTCCTCCATGAGGGACCACGGCGGTGGCTTCTCCTCGGGCACCACGGTGTCCACTGACGCGCGCGGCATCGCTTGCGTCGAGGATCTGCCTGTCGTTGGGAGGCTCGAGATCACGGCACCACAGGGTCGGTGCGCCGGCGAGACGACGGTGACGCTGAACCGGCAGCGCCGCGAGCGGACAGCGATGACGGTGCAGCTGCGCATCCAGCCGCTGAAGGGCACGATGCTGCGCGGCCGCGTGCTCGCCCCGGACGGCAGCCCTGTCGTCGGCGCAAACGTGACCGCGAAGGCGCTGTTCCCCACCAACCCAGACGACTGCATCCAGATGGCCGCCGGAGAGTCCGGCCTCGATGGCACGTTCTCGATCGAATCGCTACCGCGTGGGCGGGTGGTGCTCGAAACGGAACACAGGTGGTTCGCCAAGCGCGAGCTCACCGTCGAGCACGATGGCTCGTTGCACGAGGTCGTGATCCCGCGCGGCGAGCGGTGGACCGGCCGCCTTCTCGATCCCGAAGGCGCGCCGATCAACGCCTGCTCCATGTCGATGGAGCCCTCCGACGGCCGCACGCTCTACGCCACGTGCAACGCCGGCGCCTTCGATCTCAAGCCAATCGTACCCGGCGAAGCGAAACTCCAGGTCCGGATCGAGAACCACGCGCTAGGCACATCTCGCTCGCTGCGCAAGACGGTCCAGCTCGTGGCCGGCCATCGACGCGAGGACATCCAGTTCCCGCGCGGCGAGCACGTCACCGGTCGCGTCGTCGACACGAACGGCAACGCGCTTCCGCGGGCGCAGCTCGCCGCGATCCCGAAGGGCGCGATCAGGCCCGGCGGTCGCCTGCACGCTGACGAGGTCCAGGTC
>JACCQV010001062.1 GCA_013813945.1 Deltaproteobacteria bacterium
GCACTCGGGCGCAATCCGCTGGCCGTCGCTCGCGCGAAGTCCGCGAGTTGCCCCACGGATTGATTCCGCCGACGCAGACCCCTATCCTGTCCGTCTCGCAATGGGGGCGCCTCGTCGATGACGGCAGCAGGAACGACGTCTGGAAGCCACTCTGCTCAGCGCCTGGTCCCGGGCTTCCAGCTCGGCGAGTACCGGCTGGGGCAGCCGCTGTGGCCGCTGCGGATCGCGGATGCCTACAAGGCCGAGGGGCCCAAGGGACCAGCGACGATCTACGTGATCCATGCGCGGA
This sequence comes from Deltaproteobacteria bacterium, assembly GCA_013813945.1. Lineage (GTDB taxonomy): Bacteria > Myxococcota_A > Polyangia > Haliangiales > Haliangiaceae > JABFXX01. The sequence continues at coordinate 290 of JACCQV010001062.1, forward strand.
TCGCGGCGAACCCGCAGGTGCGCGATCAGGTCATCGCCGGTACGCGCGCCGCGGCCGCGTTGCCCGAGCACAAGCACCTCGTCCGCACGCTCGCCGCCGGTCTCACCGGTGACATCCTGTGGATCGCGACCGAGGAAGCGGATGGCTCGCTGGTCCGTGACCTGCTCGCCAAGAAGAAGCAGACCGCCGCGCGCGCCGGCAACTCCGGCCTCGGATCGCGTGCGACCGGCAATTTGATCGTCGGCGTCGCCGCCGCGCTCGCGGACGTGCACCACGGTGCGCTCGCCGACGAATCGATCGTGGTCAATCGCGCGGGCCGCGTGCGAGTAATCGACCTCGCCCTTGGGGCGGGCACGATCGCCGCGATGGTCGCCGGCCTGGTCCCCGCGCAGAGCTCGATCGCGCCCGAGATGCTCACCGGCTCGCCGCCGAGCGGTCCCGCCGACGTCTACGCGATCGGTGCACTGCTCTACGAGTGTCTGGTCGGCGCGCCCCTCGAGAAGGGCGGCCCGCGACCGAGCGAAGTCGTCCCCGGTGTGACCTCGCAGATCGACGAGCTCGTCGCTCGCGCGTGTCACCGCGATCCCGAGAAGCGGTTCGGTCGTGCGGACGTCGTCGGAGAAGTCGTCGGCGAGGCGCTGAACAAGGGCGGCGCGATGACGACCTCGCCCGCGCCGCCCGGGCCCGCGGCGTCACTCGCGGATCAGCAGTCGAGCCTCGCGACCGAGATCGCAAGCTCGGCCGCATCGTCCGCCGGCATCTCGGTCGACCGCGTCCTCCAGGCGGCGCTCGCCGACTCGACGGAGAAGTGGCTCATCAGCAAGGGCAAGCTCGACTACGGTCCGTTCTCGCTCGCCGACGTGATCACGCAGATCGACAAGGGCGACATCGTCGCGGGCAACGTGATCATGGACAAGGACAGCGGCGCTCGCGTCGATGTCGGCCAACACGGGCTGCTCGGCCCGATGATCGATGCGGCGCGCCAGAAGCGCGACGATGCTCGGCGCGCACAGGCCGAGGTCGCGGTGCAGAGCAGCGACAAGAAGAAGGGCGTGATGCTGTACGTCCTGATCTTCCTCGGCGTGCTCGGCGCAGCAGGCGCGGTGTACTTCGTCATCAAGGCCGTGAAGGGCGACAGCGCCGAGAAGAAGGCCGAAGGCATCGCGGCGCTCGACGGCGCGTCCCTCAAGGTCACCGTCTCGATGCCGAAGGCGCCAGCGAAGCGCACTGGCACCGGCAAGCGCACCGGCGGCAAGGCCGGTGGCAGCTACACGCGCGGTAGTGAGGACCTCTCGCTCGACATGTCCGACGAGGACGACAGCGGCGGCGGATCCGGCACGCTCGACATGGGCACCGTCTACAACGTGTACTCGAAGCAAGGCGGACGGCTCGGTGGCTGCCTGCAGAAGACAGGCGCCGGTTCGGCGAGCATCGCGATCATCATCGACGGTGCGAGTGGTCGCGTGACGCTCGTCAAGGTCGACGGCAAGCAAGCCGGCGGCACATGGGCGTGCCTCAATGGCGTGCTCCGCGGAATGCAGTTCCCGAAGCTCAGTGGCGGCCGTACGCGCGCGGAATTCGACATCGGTATCTGACCCATGGGAAGAACCGATGGAGACGGACCGCAGGGCCCCGTTCCGCAACGCTCGCTCGTGTCGTTGCGAGCGCCGACGAATCCCGACAGCCCGCGAGGTGAGCTCGCGAAGACAATTCCGCGGCGCCCACGGCTGACATGGTGGCTCGGCCTGGTGTTCGCGGCTGCGTTCGCACTGCTCGTGACGCCGACGATCACGGCGGACCGCTGGCTCGGCACGCTCGGCGCAGGCCAGGTCGTCGCCGGCAAGCCTGCGTCGATGACAGTCCGCGTGCCGGCGATGTCGGGGTTCGATACCGCGGTCGGGCGGATCGGCAACGGCGGGATCGTGATCGCGCGCGGCGAGGTTGCGAGCGCCGACGATGCACATCACGTGAGCGCGGTCGCCGACGCGACGCCGCACGGCACCCTGCCCTACGTCGCGTTCTTCCTGCTGACGTTCGTGCTCGCGGCCATCTGTACCCATCACATGCGGCGCTCCACGCGCGGGCGGCTCGTGCGCGTGCAGATCGTGAGCCTCGTCGCGATTGTCCTGGTCGCGCTCGCGGTCAAGATCATGCTGTTGATGACCTCGCTCAGTGTGCTGGTCGTCCCGGTCGCCGTGCTCGCGCTCGTGCCGACGCTGGCACTCGATCGGATCGTTGGACTGGCGACCGGCATCCTCGCAGCGCTCGCGGTCGCGTTGCTCGGACCGTTCGATGTTGGCGTCGCGATCTTGCTGCTCGTGCAGGCCGCGGTCGCCGGGCTCGTCGTCGCCGAGCAGCCGAAGGACCGCATGCGTGCCGTCCTCACGGCAGGAGCGGTGACGACCCTGTTCACCGCGGCGACCTACGTGCTCCTGACGTACCTGACGACCGGCCACGCGCCGGTGTTCCACGATCCGCTGCACTCGGCGTGGTTCGCTGCCGCACTCGGGCCGGCGATCGCGACCGTGCTCGCGATCCCGCTCGTTCCGCTCTATCAGCTGCTCGTCGGCGAGATCACGCGGGGCAAGTTGATCGAGCTCGAGGATCTGTCGAACCCGCTGCTCCGCCAGATCGCCGAGAAGGCACCGGGCACGTGGCAACACAGCCTGATGATGGCGAACATGGCGGAGATCGCCGCGAACGCGATCGGTGCGAGCGGCCGGCTCGTGCGCGTCGGCGCCTACTATCACGACCTCGGCAAGTCACTGCAGCCGAAGTACTTCATCGAGAACCTCGAGCCGGGCGAGACGAGCCCACATGATCAACTGCCGCCCGAGGTCTCGTGCGACGCGATCTTCGCGCACGTCACCGAGGGCATCGTCACGGCACGCAAGGCAGGTCTCCACGAGCGGATCGTGGACTTCATGCACATGCACCACGGCAACGGCGTGCTCGAGTACTTCTGGGGCAAGACCAAGGAGCAGGGCAACCCGCACGGTCTGTCGGTCGAGCAGTTCCGCTATCCCGGTCATCCACCGCAGAGCCGCGAGACCGCGATCCTCGCGATCTGCGACGCGGTCGAGGCTGCCTCGCGCACGCTGAAGAAGCCGGACGCTGCGTCGATCGATTCGCTCGTCCAGCGAATCGTCTACGGCAAGCTCCACCTTGGGC
>JACCQV010000588.1 GCA_013813945.1 Deltaproteobacteria bacterium
CCCGCGAGCAAGGTGTAGAGCAGTGACTCGACGGTCGCGAACGGCTGCTCACCGAGAGCGAAGCGGATCGCCGCGATCACGCAGGCGAACAGCGATGCGATCGCGATCGCGGCGATGAGGCCTCGATCCTTGTCGGGCTCGACACGAAGCAACGCATTCCATCCAGCATGGAGGAAGGCAGACAGCAGGACGAGCGCGACGATCAACGGCGACAGGGTAGCGTATGTGCTCAGTCTCTCTGCGCCCAGAACGTCTGCAACGCGGGCCACAACCTCTGCGCTGCCTTGCGCGAGACGACGGCGCCGACATGGCCGCCACGGTCGACCAGGAGCTGCTTGTCACGGCTCGCCGCGAGCTCGATCAGCGGCTGGGCACTCGCGACCGGGACGATGTGATCCTCTGCGAATGCGAGCGCGAGCAACGGACACTTGATCGCGGAGAGCAGAGCGGGGCGACCGAGCACCGAGAACTCGCCCGTCATCAGGCGATTGCCGCGGTACAGCTGCTCGATATACTGCGCGTAGCACTCGCCCGGGAACGACACGTTGTCGTTGCCCCACTTCTCGGTCGCGAGGAAGCCGTCCATGAATTCGTCGTCCCACGCGCGGTCGAGCACGGAGATCGCCTTGGCCGCCTTCAGGGTAGGACGCAGCAGATCGAAGCTCGCCTGCATCAGCTGATGCGGCACGTTGCCGAAGGCGTCGAGGAGCGAGCGCACATCGAACGTCGGCACCCGCGTCCACGTCGTCATGATCCCAGCGTTCGCGAAATCGATCGGCGCGGCCAGCGCGGTCAGCGACTTGATCTGCTCGGGAAACGCGGCGACGTAGGCGGTGGCGAGCGTGCCGCCGAGGCAGTAGCCGAGCACGTGGATGTCGTTAACCTCCGAGACGCGCGCGGCCGTTCGCACGGCGCGGCCGAGGTAGCGGCCACCGATGTCATCCCACGTCAGGTATCGATCCTCGGGGCCGGGTGTGCCCCAGTCGATGCAGTACACCTCGTGCCCCTTGCCGACGAGCCACTCGATCAGTGAGCGCTGCGGGCCGAGATCGAGGACGTACCAGCGGTTGATCAGCGACGGGACCATGAGGATCGGCGTCGCGAAGGTCTGGGTTGCCGGCGCGAACCGGAGCAGCCGCCACTTGTTCTCGCTCCACACCACGGTGTGCGGGGTCTGCCCGGTCGCCGGCGTGAAGCCACGCGGAGCGCGCCGCCACAGTGCCGCGAGCGAATCCAGAGGCGACCGTTTCGGGGACATCATGTGTACAGCGCCTCGAAGCGGTCCCGCAGGCGCTCGTACACCACCTTGCGCCGGAGCTTGAGCGACGACGTCAAGAGACCATCCTCGACGGTCAGCGGTAGCTCGGCGATGAAGTGACGCTTGATGCTCTCGTGGCGCGGCAGCTCGCGATTGATGTCCTCGACACGCGCGGCGACGATTCGCTCGCGCTCTGCCTCGGGTGCATCCGGCCTGATCCACACGGCAGCGACGAGATACGGCCGCGCGTCCCCGTAGACCACGACGCGCTCGATCACCGGATCGTCGACGAACCGGGCCTCGATATTCGCGGGCGGGATGTTCTTGCCGCCGCTCGTGACGAGGATGTCCTTCTTGCGATCGATGATCTGGAGGAAGCCGTCCTCGGTCCACCGCCCGACATCGCCGGTGCGGAACCAGCCTTCCTCGGTGAAGGCGGCAGCGGTCGCGACGGGATCCTTGAAGTACCCGGTGAACACGTTGGGGCCGCGTGCGAGGATCTCTCCGTCGGTGTCGAGCTCGAGCTCGACGGAGGGCAGCGGTTTGCCCACCGTGTCGAACCGGAACGCGCCGGGTCGGTTGAGCGTGAGGGTGGGTGACGTCTCGGTGAGGCCGTAGCCCTCGATGATCAGAACACCGGCAGCGTGGAGCAGCTCCTTGATCTCGACCTTGAGTCCCGCACCCCCGGAGAGGCAGAACCGCAGCCGACCGCCGGTGACTCGACGGAGAGCCTCGGCGCGCGCCTCGTTGGTATTCGGACCCGCCTGGATCGCGCGCGCGATCTTCTCCCAGTACGCGGGCACGCTGAACAGCACCTGAGGAGCGACCTCTGGAAGCAGGTCGAGCATGTCCTGCGGCGACGCGAGGTAGGTCTCCCAGCCGAGCGTGTTGCCGATGCACAGCTCGCCGAAGCCAAAGATGTGGCTCATCGGCAGCCACAGCAGATCTCGATCGCCCTCGCCGAGTAGCGGTGCGTTGCACGTGAGCCAGTCGGCGCCGTTCGCGCCTACGTTGCGATGCGTGAGCGGGACGCCCTTGGGATTGCCCGAGGTACCGCTCGTATAGA
>JACCQV010001089.1 GCA_013813945.1 Deltaproteobacteria bacterium
GTGCACCGTTGGCCTCGAGCAGCAGCTCGTCATGCTTGCGATCGTGATCGCTGACGTTGCGATCGGTCGCGCGCTTCTGCGCGGCAACGAACGAGGCGTGGCCGCCGCCGCACGACGCGAGCAGGAGCACTGAAGCGATCGCGCGCACTACGTCCGCAGCGGCTTGTACTTGATCCGGTGCGGCTGGTCGGCCGCATCGCCGAACCGGCGGTGCCGGTCCGCCTCGTAGTCGGCGAAGTTGCCCTCGAACCACTCGACGTGGCTATCGCCCTCGAACGCGAGGATGTGGGTCGCGATCCGATCGAGGAACCACCGATCGTGGCTGATGACGACGGCGCAGCCGGGGAACTTCTCGAGGCCGTCCTCCAGGGCGCGTAGCGTATCGACGTCGAGATCGTTCGACGGCTCATCGAGCAGCAGCAGATTGCCGCCGCGCTTGATCATCTTCGCGAGGTGGACGCGATTTCGCTCACCACCGGAGAGGATGCCGACGCGCTTCTGCTGATCCTGACCCTTGAAGTTGAAGCTCGAGACGTACGAGCGCGCGAGGACGCTGCGCTCCCCCATCATCAAGTGCTCGATGCCCTCGCTGATCTCGTCGAAGATCGTCTTGTCGTCGGAGAGAGCATCGCGGCTCTGGTCGACGAAGCCGAGCTTGACCGTGTCGCCGACCTTGATCGTGCCCTTGTCGGGCTTCTCGACGCCCATGATCATGCGGAACAGCGTGGTCTTGCCGGCGCCGTTCGGTCCGATCACACCCACGATGCCGCCACGTGGCAGCTTGAACGTCAGGTTGTCGATCAGCATCCGATCGCCGAACGACTTGGTCACGCCCTCGAACGAGACGACCTCGCCACCGAGGCGCGGTCCCGGCGGAATGACGATCTCGAGCGACGCGTCGCGCGTCTCCTTGCCAGCCTCGGCGACCATCTCCTCGTAGCGGTTGAGGCGCGCCTTACTCTTGGCCTGACGGGCCTTGGGCGACAGGCGAACCCACTCGAGCTCGCGAGCGAGCATCTTCGAACGGGCGTCCTCCTGGCGCTTCTCGTCCTTCATCCGCTTCGCCTTGAGCTCGAGCCAGCCGGAGTAGTTACCCTCGAACGGATGACCCTCGCCGCGATCGAGCTCGAGGATCCACTTCGCGACGTTGTCGAGGAAGTAGCGATCGTGGGTGATGGCGACGACCGTGCCCTTGAACTCCTCGAGCATGCGCTCGAGCCACGCGACGCTCTCGGCATCGAGATGGTTGGTGGGCTCGTCGAGCAACAGCATGTCGGGCTTGGACAGCAGCAGGCGGCACAGCGCGACGCGGCGCCGCTCACCACCGGAGATCTTCGTGACATCGGCGTCGCCCGGCGGGCAACGCAGTGCATCCATCGCCATGTCGACCGTGTGATCGAGCTCCCAGGCGTTCGCTGCTTCGATCTGATCCTGGAGGCGGCCCTGCTCCGCGAGCAGCTTGTCCATCTCCTTCTCGGACATGTCCTCGCCGAGCTTCATCGAGACTTCCTCGAAGCGCGCGAGCAGAGCCCGGGTCTCGGCGACGCCCTCGTCGACGTTGCCCTTGACGTCCTTGGTCGGATCGAGCTGCGGCTCCTGCGGGAGGTAGCCGATCTTGAGGCCCGGAGCGGGCCACGCCTCGCCGAGGAAGTCCTTGTCGACACCGGCCATGATCCGCAAGAGCGTGCTCTTGCCTGCGCCGTTGTTGCCGAGCACGCCGATCTTGGCGCCCGGGTAAAACGACAGCCAGATCCCTTTGAGGATCTCGCGCTTCGGCGGGACCAGCTTGCGCAGGTCCTTGATCACGTACGTATACTGGGCCGTCATGTCGGCGGCGGTTATACCCGCGGAGGGGGGGCTCGGCTACCCTCGATAGGTGGCGTATCGCGACGACACCGGCGACGCCCTGGAGGCTCCGACCGCTCAGGGGACCCTCCGGATCGAGATCGCGCCACGCCAGACCAAGCTCTCGATTGCGGACCGAACCCTGTTGATCTCCGAGCGATTCGCGACCGTGGTCGAGCACCACAAGAAGCGCACGGCGCGAGACAAGCGGACCTCGATCGAGCTCACGGGTCGTCTCGTGGTCGCGCGAGATGTCCCACGCGAGGACCTGGGAGTGTGGCTCGAGGTCGAACCTGGTACCCCCCGGGCGGGCATGCGCCGGATCTTCGGGGTCGAGCCCTTGAGCCTGATGGAGCCCACCGGGCTCGACGCACTCGCTGCGCTTGATCGCCTCGCGCATCGGCTGCGTGCGGAGGTCCTCGCTCTGTCACGCGACATTCGCCGCGCCGTCGAGATTGGCTCGTCCGCCGTACGAGGACTCGACAAGGTGTTGATCGCCGACCACGGCGACCGGATCGTGGTCTATGCGCGCCGGCTGTTTCGCGATCGCGCACGGGCGGCGATGTCGATCCACGAGGACGGTCGGATCAGCGTGCCCGACGGCAAGAAGCTGAAGGAGATCCGCGTGCACTCACGGTTCGGTGTCACCGTGTGGGGCGATTACATCCGGTTCGCGGATCCGCAGGGCACCGACCTCGCGCGGGTCTCGATCCCGTGGATCGCGCCCGAAGATCGGAAGGAGCTCGCGCGCCGGATCGGTCAGCTCGTCGATCACGACGAGCAGGGGGTCATTGCTTGGCCACCGCGCCTGGCTGCGGAGGCAGATCAGCCCGGCTGATCACGCCAAGCCTCCAGTCCTGAAAGTGGACTGGCTCGACTGGACCAGATCGGCCCTGCGAGGTTTTCGGTTCCGCCTCAGCGCTGATCGATATGGGCGGTCAGCGACAGGATCAACGCGAAGTCGAGATACTCCTCGTTGTTCTCGAACCCCACCGGCAGCAGGAGACCCACGCCGGGCCGCAGGTTGCCCGACAAGAACCGCGCACCGAGAGTGAGCGTGCTCGCCGAGTCGTCGTCGCTGTCGCTGTCGATCACGTTGGTCACGAGCTCTGCGAGGAGCTGCGCCCCACCAAGATCGACACCACCACCGACGTTGATCCGGAAGATCGGAGCGATGTCCCCGACGTTGTTGTCCTCGTCGTCGATCGCGAGATCGATTCCGAGGTCCGCGCGCCAGAACAGCTTGCCCGATCGCCCCATGGGGGACAGGCCGAGGCGCAGCCACGTCGAGTCAGGCAACCGCTGCACGAGGTCGCCGTAGCGCGGAACCGACGCGTAGTACTGAAACGCGCCGGCGTCGTCATCGTCCGCCGTCGGCAGGGCGAGGCCAGCGTGGAACACGAGTGCCGTGTTGCCGGGGAACCACTTCGCATACTGGAAACCGGCCTCGATGTTGCCGATCGCCAGCTCGGAGTCCTCGAACACCACCGGGCCGACGTTGAACTCGTAATCGATGTACGAGAGCGGGACGGCGAGGTAGCCGCCGAAGCCGCCCGGCGTCATGTAGTGACCGCCGATCGTCAGACCGAACACCGTGAGGTGGTCGTAGCCCGGGGGCTCGTCCCATTTCTCGTAGCCGAAGTCGACGGCCACCGTGGTGGTCGGCGTGTGTCGGTCCATCGACAGGGGATCGAACACTGTGTCCGCAGCGCTCACGGCGGGCGCGAGCAGGACGGCCAAGGTCGAAGTTACGAGGAGATTCCGGCTCATTGCAGCGATCCTATCCGAACGGGGAGCCGATTGACGCGGCGCCGCACCATGCTCACGTTGTTCCCATGTTCAAGTCCTGGCGACTGGGCTCCGTCCTGGGATTCCCCATCGACATCAAGCTCAGCTTTCTGATTCTCCTCGGCGTGGTGTTCGTCGCGTTCGGCGGACTCTTCGGCGTGTTCGTCGTGACGCTCGCGTTCGTTTCGGTGCTGCTCCACGAGCTCGGGCACGCGGTCGTCGCGCGCAAGCTCGGCGTCCACGTCTCGCACATCGAGCTCGGTTTCCTCGGTGGCGCCGCACAGATGACCGAGATGCCGCGCCGGCCGAATCACGAGATCGCGATCGCAGCGGCGGGACCGGCCGTCTCCGTTGGCCTCGCACTCGCCGGCCTCGGGCTCGGTGCGCTCGTCGACGTTCCGCTGATCTCGGCGCTCGGCTGGATCAACCTCGTGCTCGCGGGCTTCAACCTGATCCCGGCGCTACCGATGGACGGTGGCCGGATTCTTCGAGCGGCGCTCGCGAAGCGGATGACGTTCGTGAAGGCGACGGATCTCTCCGTCAAGATCTCGCGCGTCGTCGCGGTTGGGTTCGGCATCATCGGCCTGATGGGCGCGTATCAGCTCCTGATCCTCGCGCCGTTCCTGTGGATGATGGGCGCGCGCGAGCAGCAGATGGCGCGCATGGTCGAGGACCATTACGGCGGCTATCCCGACGGCGGAGGACCTTTCAGCATGGATGTGCTCGAGAAGGGCGCGTGGGAGAGGCGCGGACGAGGCGGTGCCGGATTCACGGTGCAGCTGCGGGGTGGGCGACTGGTGATCGTGCCCGTCGATTGATACTCACCTTGGAGATGCCCGCTCTCAGCGATCTCTCCACGCCGACTCCCACCACCCCAGGCCACTACACCCTCGAGGTTCCATCCGGGTGGCGCCAGGGTCGCGGCGCCTTCGGCGGTCTGCTCATCGCGAGCCTCATTCGCG
>JACCQV010001106.1 GCA_013813945.1 Deltaproteobacteria bacterium
GGTCACGAGCTCGCGATCGAGTGCGGCGATCGCCTTCGGATCGCCGTCGACGCAGGCACAGGCCAGGCAGAGGTCCACGAGCCGCAGCTCGCCGGGATCAGCGGTGGCACGGCTCGCCACGTACGGCGAAAAACGCTCGGTGGTCACCTCGATGCCCCACTGCGTGCGAGCTGCCGCCACCGCCTCCACCAGGCCGTCAGGGACCGTCACGCGATCGATCTAGCACTGTTGGCGCGGGGCGTAGTAGGACCCGAGGTGTGCACTGTCCGAGCGATGACCGCTTGAACACGTTCCTCGCCGGGGCGCTCCTGGCGGACGAGGCAGTGCTGATCGCGCGGCACCTGGCGGAGTGCCCCACCTGCCCGGCCCTCGTCGAGCTCCAGCACTCGGTCGGGGCGTGGCGCCCGAACATCCCTGTCGCGTGCGCTGCACTCGGTCCCGGCGATGCGGTCGGCCGCTATGTCCTGCTCCACCGCGTCGGCGCGGGCGGGATGGGGGTCGTCTGGGCCGCCTATGATCCGGAGCTCGATCGCCGACTCGCGATCAAGCTGCTCGGCGACGCCGCGCAAGCGGTACCCGACCTCCGCGAGCGCTTCGAGCGCGAGGCGCGGATCACCGCGAGACTCCAGCACCCGTCGATCGTACACGTCCAGGAAGCCGGTCAGTACGCGCCCGGCGAGCCCTACTACGTGATGAAGCTCGTGACCGGGGACTCGCTCGAGCATGTGATCGCGCAGCGCCCCCGGCTCGCGGATCGGCTCGCTCTCGTCCCGAACGTGAGCGCCATCATCGAGGCGATCGCATACGCGCATTCGCAGGGTGTCATCCACCGTGACCTCAAACCGCAAAACGTGATCGTCGGCGCGTTCGGCGAAACGGTGGTCATCGACTGGGGACTCGCGACGTCGAGCTCGGAAGCGACGGACGGCATGGTGATGGGGACGCCGTCCTATATGCCGCCGGAGCAGGCGGAAGGCGACGCCGTCGACGAACGCGCGGACGTCTACGCGCTGGGCGCGATCCTCTACCACGTGCTCGCGGGGGTGCGCCCCTATGCGGGTCGCGACGCGCCGGCGACGTTCGCGGCGGTGATCGGCGAACCACCGGCGCCGCTCGCCACCCTGGCGCCGACGGCCCCAGCGGAGCTGGTGACGATCGTGAACAAGGCGATGGCCCGATCTGCCGGCGATCGATATCCGTCGGCGAAGCAGCTCGCCGACGAGCTCGCGAAGTTCATGACCGGTCAGCTCGTCGGTAGCCATCGCTACTCGCGACGCGAGCTAGCCTGGCGCTGGGTGCGGCGCCACCGGACCGCGATCACGGCCGGGTCGGTGCTGGTGCTCGGCGGACTCGCGGTCTTCGGGCTGATGCGTGAGACGACCGTGCGCGACACACGCTGCGAAGGGATGGAGCAGCAGCTGGTCGGCGTCTGGGACGCGGAGCGCGCCGCGGCGGTTCGCGCGGCGTTCGTCGCAGGCGGCCAGCCGTATGCGGTCGATTCGTTCGGCCGCATCACGAAGCGTCTCGAGGAGTACAGCCGCGGCTGGGTTGCGACGCGAGTGGCCGCCTGCGAGGCGACGCACCTGCGCGGCGTGCAGTCGTCGGCGTTGCTCGATCTGCGGATGCGCTGCCTCGACCGCCGACTCTCGGAGCTCGACCAGCACGTGCGTGCGCTCGCGAGCACGCCGCGCGGCGAGACGCTCGAGCACGCAATCCGCGCGACGACGGAGCTCGTCTCCCTCGAGCGCTGCAACGACAGCGAAGCACTGCTCGCCGTCGTTCCGCCGCCGCGCGATCCGGCGGCACAGTTCGCGGTGACCGTGCTCGAACGACGCCTCGACAAGGCCAGCGCGCTCCAGCGACTCGGCCGGTATCGCGACAGCATCGCCGAGCTCGAGGGTCTCGCTCGAGAGGCGGCGCGGCTCGCGTATCCACCGATCGAGGCTCAGGTGCACTACCACGAGGCGCAGACGCGGAGGCTCGCGGGTCAGTTCGCCCAGGCCGAAGCTGCGGCGAGGCTCGCGGTCGATGCGGCCGCACGTGCGAAGGATGACGAGCTTCTCGCCGATGCCTGGATCGAGCTGGTCGGTGCCATCTCGTATCTGGATCAGCGAGAGACCGTCACGACCCTCGAGCCGTTCGCGCGCGCCGCGGTCTCACGCGCTGGCGACGTACCGTTTCAGCGCAGCCGGTTCCTCAACGTGTTCGCGAACTCGTCGTTCAAGCAGCTGGACCTCAAGCGGGCGCGCGAGCTCTACGAGCAATCTCTCGCGCTCGGAGATCGCAAGGACCCGCGGCACCGCGCCACGCTCGTCAATCTCGCGATGCTGACCTTCCGCGAGGGCAAGTACGCCGACGCGAAGCAGTCCTTCGAGGAGCTGCTCGTCCTCGAGGAACGCGATCTGGGCAGCGAGCACCCGGATACGGCACGCGTGCTCTACCACCTCTGCCTGAGCACCCACAGCCTCGGCGAGCTCGCGGCGGCGCAACAGCATTGCGAGCGCGCGGTCGCCGTGCGCGAACGCAGCCTCGGCCCCGACGACCCGCGCACGGCGGATGCGCTGGAGCTGCTCGGCACCGTGCTCGGCCGCAGGGCCGATTCCCGTGCCGAGGACTACCTGCGCCGCGCCGTGCAGATCAAGGAGAACAAGCTCGGACCCGAGCACGCCGAGGTCGGGCGCATGATCGGCAACCTGGCGCAACTGCTCCAGCAGCAAGGCGAGCTCGTGGAAGCGATCGCGCTCTCCCGCCGCGCGCTCGAGATCGCGCTGAAGGCACGCGGTCCCGACCATCCGCTGATCGCGTATCCCCGGCTCGCGCTCGGGACGGCGCTCGCGGACGCCGGTGACCACGTCCACGGACGCGTTCACCTCGAAGCCTCCCTCGCGCTGTTCACCAAGGCGCTCGGCGCAGATCATCCGAACATCGCCCATGCGCTGATCGGGCTCGCGCGCTGTGACCTCGCGCTTGGCAACCTCGGGCTCGCGCTCGATGAGGCGCAGCGCTCGTTCGCGATCCGCGAGCGCGCAGAGCAGGATCCGGCCGCGCTCGCCGAGGCCTCGTTCGTACTGGCGCAGACGCTGTGGGAAACCAAGCGCGACCGCCCTCGCGCGCTCAGCCTCGCGCGCAGCGCCGCCGATCGCTATGCGGGTGCGGGCGCGGGTGCGGCGAAGGAGCGCGCGGCCATCGCGGACTGGCTACGGACACGTACTGGATCGTAGCGTCAGCGAGTCGAACAGGAAGTTCGTGTTGTTCTGGCCGTCGTTGGTCGAGATGAAGCGCAGGGTCGCGCGCTTGCCGGCGACCTGTGAGCTGTCGATCTGGAGGTCGAGATCCGTCCAGCGGAACGGCCCGTCGCCGCGGACCGTCGCCATCGTGTTGTTCAGGACGAGCGGCGTGACCCGGACCGCGCCGGTCGCCGCATCGGCCACCTCGATCTTGAGGGTGTCCTCGACTGGACCGGTCTCGGTCTCTGCTGCAACGAAATAGCGGCCGCGCAGGCGCAGGCGCGTTGCGGAGCCCGGCACTCCGACGTCCTGCGCGAGGCTCCGCGTCGTGGAAGTCTCGCCCCCGAGCCACGCGAACCGGGTACCGCTATCGGCGCGCATCGTCGCGCCCTGCGGCACCTCGGAGTTCGTGAAGATGATGTTGTCGCGGTTCACCTTCCAGACGACATCTCCGTCGTCGAAGTCGCCGTTGTCGAGCAGGTCCTCGCAGGTGTCCTCCTCGAGCTCGAGGGCGCGCGGATCGTCGTGGTCGGGAAGATCTGTGCAGCCGAGCAGAAGGCTGGCGGAGAGCACGATGCGGATCGTCGTCATGGAATCCTCTCAGAAGTTGATGCCGAGCCCGATCGGCTCGATCCAGACCGTCGAGCTGATCAGGCGCAGCCCGGAGCTCAGGTACCAGCGGTTGAACGCGACGCTTGCCGTCGCGCGGAAGTGGTCGAGGACGATTCCCGATTCACTCGTCGCGGTGCCCATGAGGCCCTCGTGTGACGCCGTGTAGTACGAGGGCGCCGTGCCCGCGTAGAGCTCGAAGTGGGTCGATGCGCCGATCGCGATGCTGATGCCACCGCCCATCTCGAGCGCATAGAACGAGTGCGTGAGCGACATCGCATCCGGCGACTCGAGGTAGGCGCGCCCGGCGCTGAACCCCCAGCTGAAGAACCCGCGAACACCCGAGCGATCGCGATTCATGCGCTGGTTCTTGAGCTCGACTCCACCGCCCCAGCCGCCGCTCGCCTCGGTGTTCGAGCGTAGGTGCGAGGTCGCCTGTAGCGTCCACCGCGATCCCCGCGCCGGTGCCGCAGTGGCGACGAAGCTCGACCGTTCGCCCACGTCAGCGCGCAACGCGGTGGCGACGAAGCTGGAGCGTTCGCCGATCGCGGTATCGATCTCGCGTCCGCGCCGCACGAGGCGCACCGCGGCGACGTGGAGGCCGTGCGCCAGTGCCTGGGCCTCGGGCTCCGAAAGGTTGCGATCGCCGATCGTGCGGACCCCGCCATGGTGCAGCGCGAGCGACGCGTTCCACATCGACCCCGCCACGAACAGCAGTAGATCGGCATCGTTGAGCCGCGCCGCGAGCCGATCGATCTCCTGCTCGAGATCGCGACGCTCGAAGGTCCGCTTCAGATCGTCAGCCCCGCCGCCTTCGCGGACCGAGCGCAGGGTGCCCTGGCGAACCAGCTCGTCGACAACCTCGGCACTCATCCGCTCGTGCTCGGAGATCGGCTTCACGGTGCCGGCGTCGAGCACGCGGCGGGCCTCGGCGATGGCGGCTCTGAGCTTGGCGACCGGCACGGCGACGCCGATGCCGTGGACGCCTTTCTCGACGTTGCCACGCGCGATCACCATGCCGACGACCTTGTCGCTCTCGTCGACGAGCGGCCCACCCGAGTTGCCTGGGTTCAGGCTGATATCGAGCTGAAGCGAGCCATCGTCGAGGTGACCAGCGATGATTCCGCGAGCGGACTGCGCCTGCGTTCGCGAGGCATCGACCGGATAGCCGACGGCGAACACGTTCTGCCGCACCCGGAGCTGTCCGTCTTTATGCATGCGGATCGGCGCGAGCTCGGCACTCGCATGCAGGACCGCGATGTCGTCCGCCTTGTTCGCGTAGACCACGCGCGCCGGCAAGAACCCGCGCTTGCCGGGAAGCCGGATCACGACGTGCCGTGCGCCGTCGATCACGTGATGAGCCGTCAGGATCAGCTCGGGCTCGACTGCGAAGCCGGTGCCGTGCCCGGACTGTGGCTCCGCGATCTCGACGTTGCTGCCCTCATGCTGAACGGTCTTGACCCCAACGGTTCCGACCGCGAACACGCGGAGGGTCGACGCATCGATCCCGCCGTAACCGACGGCCTCGTCGTCGGCATGAGCGACGGTGGCCAGCAACATCAGCGAGAGGCACGCAGTGAGGCGCATGCCAGGTAGATGCGCGAGCACCTACCCGCGCGCACATCTCGCGCGATTTTCTCCAGAAACAGGCTAACTGCGCGAATTCGCAGTTACAGGATCTGCAAACGGCGGCTGTGCTCGGCCTGTTCGCCGATGTACTCGAGAACGTGCGGGTGCGTCATGATCATCTCGCGGAACTCGGATGCCGGGAGACACAGCGCCAGACTCTTGCCGCGCGCGATCACGTCACTGCGCAACGTTCCACCTGACAGCAGCGCCGTCTCGCCGATCAGATCGCCGGGACCGAGCGTCGCGATGGTCACGCCGTCCCGCTTCACCTGACAGTGACCCGCGAGCACGATGTAGAGGCCGTCGGGCTTGGTGCCGGCCGACAGGAGCACCGTGTCGCTGTCGATCTCGAGGAACTTGAACCGGGCGGCGAGCTCGTCGCGCTGGGCGTCGTCGAACGGGCGGAAGAGCGGGCTCGTCCGGATCCAGCGATCGACGAGTCGCTCGCGAACGAACCGCAGCACCGCCTTGAGCACATCGCCATGGTTGGCAAGCACTCGAGACAGCGTGTGGCGATCGATCCGGATCAGCTCCGATGGCACGGTCGCGGAGACGGTCGCCGAGCGCGGCTGATCGGTCATCAGTGCGACCTCGCCGATGAACGCGCCCGGTCCCAGGCGCGCCATCTCGACACGTGGTGGGCCTTCTGCCTGCACGGCGACCTCGCCCTCGACGATCACGTACAGGGCATCTCCCGGATCGCCCTCGTGGAACAGCGCCACTCCGACGTCGAGCGAGACCAGCGTCAGGTGCTCGACGAGCGACTCGAGCGCTTCACTCGGCAACCCGGCGAACAGGGGAGTGGCCGCGAGCGCACGCTGTGCTGCAACCCCCATCGCGCGCGGCTCCGCGAGTGGAACCTCCTCGATGTCGTCGAGGGCCAGCTCCATCAGCTCATCGGGGTCGGCATCGATCTCCTCGGAGTCGGGCGACTCGATCTCGATGACCGGGAACGAGGGGCGCACCATCGCATCGAGCTCGGGCTCGTCATCGATCGGGATCACGTAGACCCCCGGTGAGCTGTGCTCGTACGAGTCCTTGACGGCCTCGGAGAGGTTCACGGACTCGAGCGCAGCGCCCGGCGGCATCTGGATCGGCTTGCTCTTGGTACGCGGAACGGTAACTTGCGGTGCCGAATCAGCCTTGATCCGCCTCGAGAACGGCTCGGCGGGCATCGGCGGTTCGATCACCGGTGGAGCGGTCGCCGGTCGCGGCGGAGGGGGCGCGGGCCTGGGCAGAACCGGCTCGGCCTTGGGCGGAACCGTCGCGGGCTTCGGGGGGCGCGTCAGTGGCCCCGATCGCGCCAGCGGCACCTCGGTGCCGGAGGCGCTGCGCCGGATCATCTGAACGTTGGGGCTCTGGTGGAGCGCGGGATTGTTCTCGGCGAAGCCCTGCGCACGCGTGGGTCCCTGCCCGAGCTGCTCGTTCATCTGCGCGAGCCGCCCGAGGATGCCTTCGTGCTGCGGATCGATCTGGAGGATCAGCTTGCAGACGGCGATCGCCTGGACGAGGAAACCGTTCTGCGCATACCGATCGGCTGACCGTTCGAAGGCGCTGACTGCGAGCTTGATGTTGCCGAGCTTGCGGTACATCTCGGCCGCGCGCTTGGGCCACTGCGCGTCGCGCGGCTCGATCCGTTCGAGCTCGAGGTACGCGGCGAGCGCGCGCTTGTACTTGCCGTCGGCGGTTGCCGCGGCCGCTTCCTCGCGTAGAGCTCGGCCGTCCTTGGCCATCGAGCAGCGAATATAACAGTCATCGCTGGAATCGCGACCCATGCGAGCCGCTAAGCGACTTCATCTGGGTGACGTACGTCGTTGCGATCTGCGTTGTGATCGGCCCTATCTCGCGCGCCTCATCATCGAGCCGCGTGATTCCGACCACCCCACGCACCGAGCTGGTCACGAACACCTCCTCGGCGCGGCGAAGCTCGTCGAGTGTCATCCGACGGGAAGCTACGGGAAACCGAAGCTCTGCGCAGATGGCGAGGACCCGCGCGCGCACGATGCCTGACAGCACGCCGGCGTCGGTCGTCGGGGTCGCCACGGTACCGGCCGTGACGGCGAAGACGTTGGACGTGGCGCATTCGACCACGTTCCCCGTCGCATCGAGCCGGAGACCCTCATCCGCGCCGGCCGCTCGCGCCAGCTCCCGCGCGATCACATGATCCAGGTACGCGAGCGTCTTGTGACCGCGCCCCGTGCGCGGCGGTAGCGGCCAGTCGACGACCGCGACGGAGATCCCCGCCACTTCGGCCGCCACCATGGGCTCGACGATCACGATCGTGTGGCCGGGACCGAGCGCCGCGAATGGCATCGCCACACCGCCCGGCCCCCGGGTCACCACGATCCGGATGCGGTGGTCGCCCTCGCCCGCCGCACCGATCGCAGCTTCGACCGCGGCTGCGATCTGATCCCGCGACAGGCACTTGATCGAGAGAAAGGCGATCGTCTCGAACATGCGATCGAGGTGCGCCGCGAGATCGACCGCGACGCCATCCCAGGTGCGCAGCACCTCGAAGCAGCCATCGCCGTAGAGAAGGCCGCGATCGAACACGGAGATCGCAGCCCGCTCCGGGTCGATCAGCACGCCATCGATCGATACGACCGCACGCATCAGCGGCCTTCGCCGGCCTCGCCGAGCACGTCCTGCGCCGCATGCAGATCCGTCTCGGCATTGAGCCGCCACAGCTCGCCATCGGCGGGCGGCTGTGCGGCGAGACACGTCCGGTACTCGGCGACCGCGCGCTTGATGTACGCCAGGGCGCGTGCGCGCAACGTGCGCCGCAGTCCGGCAGCCACCGCCGGATCGAGCTCGGGTGGAAGCTCGAACAGGAGCCCGAGCGCGAGGTCGTGATACAGGCTTCCCGCTCGGTAATGCGAGGCGACCAGTGCGAGCCCACCGTGCTTGGCGACGGCGCGGTACCTGGCCGCGACATTTTCGGTCGCGTCCTCCTTCGCGCGAATCGACGACGAGAGCTTCTCGAAGATCGGCGCATCCGACGTCAGGTACTGCCACCAGCGATAGCCCGCGAGCGGCGAAGGCCGCCGCCGCAGCTTGTGCACCGACGCGAGCCCGCGCTCCGCCGCCGCGAAGGCATCTGCCGCCTCGGCGGAAATCCCGGGCAACAGCGTGCCGAGCTTCGGGCCGCGGATGTTCCCGGCGC
>JACCQV010001110.1 GCA_013813945.1 Deltaproteobacteria bacterium
TCGCCGGCTTGAGATCGCGGTGAATGATGCCGCGCTTCGGTCGCGGCGTCGCGCTCCTCGACGATCCGATGGACGCTGAACCACGCCAGCGCAGCGAGTGCGACGGTCGCGAGCGCAGCGATCGCGATGGCGGCGCGATGCCGTCTCGCATAGCGCGCCACACGCTGGCGCGGTGTGTAGCGGTGCGCTGCAACGAGCTGGCCCGCCAGGAACCGCCGAACATCTTCGCCGAGCGCGCCGGCGTTCGCATAGCGGCCATCGGCGTCGAATGCGAGCGCCTTGTCGACGATCGCCACGAGCTCGGGTGGCGCACCCGGCGCGGCATCCGCGAGCGGCACCACATCGTGTTTCAGCGTGCGACCCAGGACGACCGTGGCGCTCGCGCCGGCATGCGGCGGCGACCCGGAGAGCAGATGGTACAGCGTCGCACCGAGTGCATACACATCGCTACGGGTGCTCAGCGGCTCACCGCGCGCCTGCTCGGGTGACATGAAGCCCGGCGTTCCGAACACCGAACCGGCCTGGGTCTGAAGGCTATCGGCAGCGGTCAGCTCGAGCGGAGCCAGTTCCTCGTCGATCTCGTCCTCCCCGATCACCTTGGCGAGCCCCCAATCGATCACCACGGTCTCGCCGAGCTCACCCACGAGGATGTTCGCCGGCTTGAGATCGCGGTGAATGATGCCGCGCTTGTGCGCGTGCGCGATTGCATCGATCGCTGCGAGCACCGCAGGCAGCAGCGTGAGCCGTTCACCCAGACCGCGCGCGCGGGCGATCTGTTCGTCGAGCGGACGGCCCGTCACTCGCCGCATCACGTAGAACGGCTTGCCGTCGACCGAGGTGCCCGAGTCGTAGAGCGGCACGATCGACGCGTGCTCGAGGCGTGCAGTGATCTCGACCTCGCGGATGAACCGGCGCGCGATGCTCGCTCCGCCCGGCAGGACTTCCTTGAGCGCGACCGTGCGCCCTAGCTGCGTGTCGAACGCCTCGATGACGCGTCCCATCCCGCCTCGTCCGAGCTCGGGACCATGCCGGTAGCGTTCGTGCGTCACCGGCGGGATCGTCGCGCGCGAGTTGCGCATCGGCACCCCGTCGATGTCGAGCGGCGGCTCGCTCGCGGGGATGGTATCGGCGAGGCCGCTGCTCCGCGGCTTGTGCTCATCCGAACCGCCGTCCCCCATCGCGTGAGTCTACCGCCTCAGTCCAGATCCCAGTCGATGTCGCTGATGCTCTTGTCGCCGCGGATGTTGACGGCGCGCGTGCGCTCGTCCTGAGGAACCCCGGCGTTGCGACCGCGCCCGACGCCGGCGAGGCTGTCGATGTTTGCCATCCGCGTCGCCTCTTCCGCCTCTTCGAGGTGAACGGGCGGGCTGCTCGGATCCGTGCCCGGCGCTTGCGACAGGAACTTCTCGAGTGCGGCGTCGCTGTGCGCCTTGTCGAACGCTTCCTTGCCCATGAGGTGGGCGTCGACATTCGCCATCCGGGTCGGCTCGTCGAACTGGACCCGGGACGGCGGCGGGGCCTTGCTCGGTGGAAGCTTCGACGAGAGCGGCTTGCTCGCTGGTGCCGACGGGACATCATCCGACAGGTGCAGCGGCGCTTTTGGGCGTTGTTGCTTCTGCTCGGTGGCCCGCAGTGCACTCAGCAGCTCCTCGTCGGCCTTGCGCGTGGGCTCGTCGCTGAACGGCTGCGGAACCGCGCGCCGTGGCGGTGGTCGCGACTCGGTGCGTGGTTGCGGCGGATCGGTACGCGGGCGGGGCTGCTGCACCGTGCCTGGAGGTGGCGGCGGGACGGTCTGACCGCGGCGAGACTGCGGAGCTTGCACCGGTGCCGGTGGCGCGGCCGTTGCTCGCTTGCTGCGTGCGTTCTTGCCAGCCTGCGCCTGCGCGAGCCCGACGACGACGGCGGGCTTTGCCGGAACATCGGCGCGCGATGCGGGAGCGGCGGTGGGTGCTGGAGCAACGCCGTCCTCGTCGAAGTCGAAGTCGTAGTCCTTCCGGCCCGGCGCGGCGCCGATGTAGACCTGCGAGTCCTCGTCAGCGAGGCGACCGCCTTCGTCGCGAAGCATGCGGAGAATACGCGTGCGCTCACCGGCGGACAGCTGATCGCGACGGCCGTGGCCGGTGTGGTTCGTGTGACCACGGGACGACGATTCGTTCGAAGTCTGCGGGCCACCAGACTTGCCGCGCTTCGCGAACTCCGAGAGCGGAACCGGTGCGTCGAACTTCTTGCTCCGCTGCGGCGATCCGGTCGCGCCGCCGGTCTTCTGCTCGGCAATCGGCGGATTCGGCATCTGCAGATTCGGGCTGCTGTGTGTCTTGTTCGAGAAGATGCTGGTTGCAGAGCGCAGCCACTTGCGCGGGCCCGAGACCGGCATCTCGCCCATCGGCATCGGCATCGGCGCCGGACCGGCCGGATGCATTGGCTCGATGCCGGTGCTGCCACCGAGAATCTGCGCCGCCGCGCGGGCCGCATCCTCGGGGCACTCGCTGGCGCGCGCGACGATCCGACGCACGATGTCGTCGCTCTTGCCCATCTGGTGCTGATGCGGGCGCTCGACGAATCGGATCCCCATCTTCTCGAGCCACTGCACCGGAGGATCGGCGCCGATCAGCACGAACGCTGCGTCGTTTGCGTATCGCTTCTGCGATCCGTCCGCGAGTGCGAGCGTGACCGAGTCGGCTTCGAAGCCGAGCACCTGCGAACCGAGCTTGGCCTTGATCCGGCCCTCGGATGCGTAGGCTTCGATGGTCTGCTTGTTCTTGGGTGCGGCGCGATTGAAGCCTTTGCCGCGGTACGAGATCGTGACCTTCGCGCCAGCGTCCGCCAGTGCGAGTGCCGCCTCGACGGCGCTGTCACCACCGCCGACGATCAGCACCGCGCGACCGCGCCATTCGTCCGGATCCTCGAGCAGGCTGAACACCTTCGGCAGGTTCTCGCCGGGGACCTGCAACGTACGCGGCTTGCCACGGGTTCCGATCGACAGCACGACGCGCTGTGCGCGATACGCGCCGACCGTGGTGCGAATGTCGAACGCGCCGTCGCCGCCACGCTGCACGCTCTCGACCGACTCGCCCTGGCGGACCTTGAGACCAACGCGCTCCATCAGCTCGCGCCAGATCGGAATCAGCTGCTCTTTTGCCGAGTCGAAGACCGGAAGGAGTGACAGGTTGAGCGTGTCGTACGGCTCCGCCATCACGAGCTTGCCCTTCGGGTAGCGCGCGATCGTCGACGCGATCAGCTGCTCCTTCTCGAGCACGACGTACGACAGGCCCTTCTGTACGCAGGTCAGGGCGGCCGACAATCCGCCCGGGCCCGATCCCACGATCGCAACGTCCACGATCGTGTCACCGCGGCCGAGCGCCCCCCCGCGCATGCCGGTCGCGAGCATGTGCTCGACGACGGCGCGTCCGAGGTTCGCGGCGTTCTTGACCAGCGGCTTTCCGGCGACCTCGCCGATCAGATACTGACCAGGCACGGCGGTCTGAAAGTTCTCGTCGATCTCGGGGATCTTGAGCGGTGGCGGGATCGCGCCTTCCGGGAACATGACGAGCGCCTCGGTCGGGCACGCGAACATGCATGCCTCGCACTGGATGCAGTCCTCGAACCGCAGAACGCGGCTCTTGTTCGCAACCAGATCGAGGACGTTGGTCGGGCACACGGCGACGCACGCATCGCAGCCCGTGCACCGATCATCGTTGATGTCATGGACCAGGATCCGCGGTCCGACCGTCACGGCCGGTGCGACCATCGCGTGATGGCGCTTGCGAGCGGACAGCATCGTGAACACCGCCATCAGCAAGACGGCGAGGCCCCCGAGCGCCAGCGGGACGACCCAGGTCACTGAACGAGGATACCTGATTTGCGCGCCCGTGCCCTCATCCCTTGGAGCCCCTCCCCTCGACGTGGGTGACCAGGAATTCGCTGACTTCCTCCATGAGTCCGGTGAGATCGCGGCCCTCGACCGCGATCGGCGCTCCGATCGTGACCTCCACGCGCTGGCCGGTCCGCATGACCTTGCCCCCCCTCGGGAGGATGTCGATCGTCCCCTTCACCGCAACCGGAACGATCGGAGCTCCTGTGGCGAGCGCGAGGTGAAACCCGCCCTTCTTGAGCTTTCCGACCCGGCCATCGGGTGAGCGCGTGCCCTCCGGTGCGAGGTAGATGCTCACGCCTTCGTTGACGAGCTGCGCTGCGTAGTCGATCGACTTGCGCGCGGCGGTCGGATTGGAGCGATCGACCTCGATGAACTCCGCGGCGCGCAGACCGCGACCCCAGAGCGGAATCTGGAACAGCTCGGTCTTGCCCAGCATCCGGATCGTCGGCGATGGCAGCGTCGCGTAGAGCACCGGGATGTCGAGGTGGCTCTGGTGATTGGACATGTACACGTAGGAGCGGCCCGGCGGAACGCGCTCGGCTCCGCTCGCCGTGAGCTGGATGTCGAGCAGATCGATCACGCGGCGACCAAACCACTTCGTTCGATCATCGACGACGTCACGTCTGAGATCTCCTCGAACGATGTCAACGAGCGAGGGTGCAGTGACACGCGCCATCGCTCCGAGGACACGCACACTGTCGAGGAACGACATGATCCCATCATACGTGCGCCGAGGTGGGAGATGTGGTGGGTCTGCGCGGGTTTGGCAATGGAGCCCACGTGTTAGGCTCAACGAGATGTCGCGCGCGCTGGCGGTGATCGCCGCTTGCTTGCTGCTGTGCGTACGCGCAGTGGCGGCCGACACGGTCCAGACCAACGTAACCCAGCTCTCGAGCTCCGCGAGCTACAAGATCCGGCTCGCGGCGGCACTCGCACTGTCCAAGTCCAAGGATGCGCGCGCGGTGATCGCCCTCGCCGATGCGCTTCAGAACGACCGCGACGCCACGATCCGCCGCGTGTCCGCGCTCGCGCTCGAGAAGATGATCGACGCGCGCACCGCGGACGACGCACGCGAGCTCGGGCTGATCGCCCTCGAGACCGCGGCTGCGAAGGACAGGGACACCAAGGTGGTCACCACCGCGAAGGCATCGCTCAAGGCGCTCGCCGGGCTCAAGCGCAAGAAGGGCAACACCTCGAAGAAGCCGCCGGTGTTCGTCAACATCGACGGAACGATCGATCAATCGAAGAAGCTAGGCAAGGACTCGACGCTCCGTGTGATGAACATCGTCAAGACGAGCGTCGAGCGCACCGGCTACGCGACGAGCTGGCCGGGTGGCCTGCCCACCAACGCCGAGCTGTCATCGAGTCGATCGCGCGCATTCATCGTCGCGTCGACGGTGAAGAAGATCGACATCACGAGAGCAGGCGGCAGCACGCAGATCGCGTGCACGGTCGCGATCCGCGTCGCCCCGTGGAGTGGCAAGGACGGCGGCGAGAAGTGGGAAGCGAACAAGGCTGCGTCGGCGAGCGGCTCGGCCAAGGCGACGACCGGTTCGCGCGATCGCGATATCCAGGGTGGCGTTCGCGACTGCGTCGAGGCGGTCGCCGAGGACGTCACGTCCCGTCAGGTCGTCCCGTTTCTGAAGCGCATCGCTCAGGCGCGCTGATCCTGGCGAGTGGCTGGGCGTGCGCTGTGGCCCGGCGTGCGCCGACGCCGCACCGAACATTCCGGCATGCGGATCGCAATTCGATCGCGCAGGAGCCGCCATGTCCCGCCTGACTTCGCTCAAACGCCTCGCGGTCGCCACGGTCGCGGCCGCTGGTGTCATCGCTGCGTGCCGTGCCGCGCAGCCGGGCGAAGCGCCACCGCTGGCGCCCCGCCCCGAGCTCGGACCTTCGAACCCGGTCCCGGGCGCGCCCGACCCGCTCGATCCGCCGGATCCCGGAACCCCGGGGCCGAATGCGCCGACAGAAGACGCCGGACCCGCGCCGCAGACACCGACGAGCCCCGGTCCGGTCTCGCAGATCGATCCTCCGCTCTATCGCTCGGACTCATCGCGGATCGAGGAGACCCCGCTGCAAGCTCCGCGGGATGCGGGACCCGGCGGTGCACGCGATGCCGCCAGTCCAGATGCGACACCGCCGGATGCGGGTGCTGCCGCCGATGCAGCGATCGATGCCGGTCCGGCACCCGATGCGGGACCGGCGCCGCGCGATGCCGGCGTTCCAGATGCGCGCGACGGCGGCGTCGGCTTTCCGCCGAACCCCGATGCATCGCTGCCGGGTGACGCCGTCCGGCCGATGTAAGTCGCCGCGCTCAGCGATGGGCGCGCGTGCGGCTGGTCGCACGCGTCGGATGCGCGCGATGGCTGCGTGATGTGGAGCGTGCGTTGCGCTTGGGCGCGTGCCCGTTCCTCGCACGCTTCGGTTTCGCGGCGCGCTCGTGGCCGTTCGGCTTTCCGTTTGGCTTCTCGCCGGTGAGCGACGCCTTGAGCGCAGCCATCAGATCGACGGCCTCGGGCTTCGGTGCTTCCTCGGGCGCAACGATCTCGCCGCCCTTGGCCTTCTGCGCGATCAGCTTGCGAACGCGGCCCTTCACCTCGTCCTGGTACCTGCTTGGATCGAAGGTGTCGTGGCGTAGCTGATCGATGATCTTGGAAGCGAGGCCGAGCTCGGACGCTGCTGGCTTCGGGAGCTTGCCCATGGGCACCTCGCTCCAGCTCTTGACCTCGTCGGGATAGCGGAGCTGGTGCATGACGAGGCCGTCCTCGAACGGCCGCACCATCACGACGTATTGCTTGCCGCGCGCCGAGTACGCGGCAATGCCGGCGAGGTCTGCCTGCTCGAGTGCGTCGCGCAGCAGGCGATACGCGCGGTCGCCGCCCTTGCCGGGCCCCATGTAGTAGCTCGCGTCGACCAGGAGCGGGTCGACCGCAGAGATCGGGACGAACTCACGGATCTCGATCTCGTCGGAGGCCACCGCCTCGAGCGCCTTGAGCTCGTCCTTGGACAGCTCCACGTAGTTGCCCTTCGTCAGCTCGAAGCCCTTGGTCATCTCGTCGCGCTCGACCTTGCCGTGCTTCGGGCACTCGTAGAACTGCTTGAGTCGCTCGCCGCAGCCCTCGTGGATCAGGTTGAAGTGGATCTCGTGCGACGGCTCGTTCGTCGAGTAGATCTTCACGGGGATCGAGACGAGACCGAAGGCGATCGTCGCAGTGTCGATGGAGCGAGTGGCCATGTTCGACCTGGGTGCGACTCGCGTACCAGATCTTCGTGCGCCGCCGTCTCGCGCGCGCCCGCACAACGAAGATCTCGCAGGGCTGCCTCGGGCGGGCAGCTCGCAGCTTCGTGACAGGCACGCAGCTCGCAAACGATCCCGCTCATGCTGTCCACGCGCATCGCAGCTCTGCTGCTCGTCGCAGGATGTTCTCGCACCCCCGAGGTTCGGTATGTCGGGCCACCTCTCGGGCAATCCACGGCAGCGGGTCCGCAGGATCCGAGTGCGCCGCTCGCGATGACGCCGGATGTACCGCCGCCTGGACCGGGTCTTCCGATCAGCACGCCAGGCGGTACCGCTCCGAGCGGCGGCGGGGGCGGCGCGTTCGGCGGCGACATCGGATCGCCCGCGACGATCGCACCTGGTGGAACGATCGCACCCGGTGGAACGATCGCGCCAGGTGGCGGCGGAACGAGCGTCCCTGGTGGACCACCGACGGCGCCCGGCGACACCACCGGCGCAACGCCACCAGGCCCGGCGACACCCGGCACCGACCCCGCGACCGGAGCGCCCGTCGTCGCGCCCGTCGGGCCCGCTCCGCGAACACCAACCGCACCGACTGCACCGACCGCACCGACCGCACCGAC
>JACCQV010001117.1 GCA_013813945.1 Deltaproteobacteria bacterium
GCCCGCGCCACTGCCGCTCGCGCTGCCCGATGCCGCGCTGCCCGCGCCACTGCCGCTCGCGCTGCCCGATGCCGCGCTGCCCGATGCCGCGCTGCTGGAGCCGGCGGCACTACCGGTAGTCGCCGTCTCCATGCTCGGCTTGAGCCCGCACTCGACCGGCGTGGTCTTGCCGCCGGGCAGTTCGAGCTTCTGTTCACACTTCGCGTTGCTCGGTCCGAGCAGCTTCACCTTGCGCGAGCCCGCGCTGACCGGAATCTCCTGGCCGTCGCTGACCGTCGCGATCTTCTTGTCGTCGACGTAGAGGTCCGCTTGAACGTTCTTGGGCAGAGACAGCCGGATCGTCGCGATCCCGGAGGCGGTCGCGCTTCCGCTGCTCGCGCCGGTTCCCTTGTCCTTGTCGAGGACCAGAAACTTCACGGCGAGGAAGCCGCCGAGCACGAGGCCCGCGATCGCGACACCGATCGCGACGTCGCGACCGATCGACGAGCGCTTCTTGGCCTCGGTACCGAGGTGCTGCGTCTCGATCGCTGCCGCCGGGCCGGGGTTCTGCTGCGCGTAGGGCTGCGATTGTGCGCTCTGGTATCCCGGCAACAGCGGATTCGACGGATTGCTCGGGTAGTGCTGCGAGTACTGCATGCTCGGCTGCGAGGCATGCATGTGCGGCTGAGAAGGCTGCGATGTCTGGTGCGACGGATATCCCTGGGGCGTCATCCCCGGACCCGCAGTACCCGGATACGCCGCCTGCTGCCCGGTCACGCGATAGTTGGGACCGTAGTTGCCAGCCGTCGGACTGGCCGCTGCGACCGGGCTGATCCCACCCATCAGGGTCTTCGCGGGCGAAGCCAGCTGCGGCAACTGCGAAGAGAGCGGCTTCGAGCTCGGCGTGCCTTGCGGCGGCGGGCCCGACATCTGCGGCGTCTGCCCGTACCCGTGCGACTGTGCCGGCTGGTCCTGGTTCTGTAGATATCCGGGGACTGGCTGCGCTGCGTGTCCCTGCGCCGATGGCGATGCCTGCGCGGGCACGTACGCCGGATTGGACGCCGACGGCTGCAGCACCGATGTCTTCGCGGTCGTCGCGTTGTTCTGCGCGTGCAGGCCGCGGTGCGTGCTCGGGGCGGGCGATGTCGCCACCATCTGCGGGCTCGACAAGGGCGGTGCCTGCGTCGGCGTCCGGCCACCCGGAGGAGGCCGCGGCGGACGTGACAGCGGCGCGACGCTCGCGGTGTGCGCGCGAGGTGCGGTCGCTACGGGCGTCGGGGCGACCGGCTTTGCCGAGGCAGCGGCGGCGACGCCATGCTCGAGCTCGCCGAAGATCTCCGTCGGAGCCTCCTCGCCGAAATCGCCATCAGCGCGATCTTCATCGCGCTGGGTGGAGGCCTTGGTGGCTTGTGACGGACGGTTCGCTGCGGGCGCCGGCGTCGGACCGCGCGACGCGGGCGAGCCCAGCGCCGGACCGATCGATGGCGATGCTTTTGCCGCGAGAGCTGCTTCGAGATCGTCGAAGTTGGGGCTTCCGAGCTGCGTCGAATCGCCCTCGGGGTCGCCAGCCTCGCCGAGCGTCTCGACGACATCCATCTTCGCGGCCGCCGCGGGGACGCCCGCGATCAGGCCGTCACGGCCAACGCGCTTGTACGTCTCGAGGAGTGCGCGCTCCTTCTCGATCTCGCCAGTGAAGACTTCCTTGAGCCAGCTCGACAGCGACTTGGCCGTGAACACGACCTCCTGGCTCATCAAGAACGCCTGGAGGTCGGCGAGCATCTCGCTGCACCACTGATAGCGATCGTCGACGTCCTTCGCGAGCGCCTTCATGATGATGCGCTCGATGGCCTCGGGGATGTTCGGGTTGATCGCGCGCGGGTTCTGAACGTCGACGTTGCGAACCTTCTCGAGCGTCGAGAAGTCGGTCTCGCCCTGGAACAGGCGCTCGCTGGTCAGGCACTCGTAGAGCATCGTGCCGATCGCAAAGATGTCGCTGCGGCGATCGAGCGGCAGGCCACGCACCTGCTCGGGCGACATGTACCCGAACTTGCCCTTGAGCACGCCGGCCATCGTCCGCGAGTTGCGGGACGTGGCCTTCGCGATGCCGAAGTCGATGACCTTGACCTCGCCTTCGTACGAGACGAGGACGTTCTGCGGCGAACAGTCACGGTGAACGATCTCGAGCGGACGACCGAGCGGGTCCCGCTTGCGATGCGCGTAGTCGAGGCCCTCCAGAACCTTCGCGATCGAGAAACAGGCCATCTGGATTGGCATCTGTTGCTTGATCTTGCGGAGGCGATTCTGGATCTGGAGCAGGTCCTTGCCCCAGATGTACTCCATCGCAATGAAGTGCGAGCCGTCGATCCGGCCGAGCTCGAAGATCTGACAGATGTTCGCGTGCGCGAGCTGTCCCGCGATCTTCGCCTCATCGATGAACATCTTGATGAAGTCGCGGTCCTCGCCCATCGTGGGGAGGATTCGCTTGATCGCGATGATCTTCTCGAAGCCCTCCACGCCGTAGGACTTCGCTTTGAAGACCTCCGCCATCCCGCCGACGCTGATGCGATCGAGCAGGAGGTACTTCCCAAATGGGACGGGTTGCCGCACTCCGAGATGAATCGTAGCTGAGCCCGCTTCCTGATCTCAACGAAGAAGGGGCCTATACGCCTCGGCCAACCGACGACACTTCGCGCTCTACGCGTCTGTCGCGTGGTTGCCTGCCCAGGGGCGGATCCCCCCAGTTGCATGTGGGACGATCAGAACGATCCCGCAACCCCGATGAAGCTCTCGTGAGCCGTCTGTGTGACGAACGGCTGGATGCGCTGCTCGCGGGTCTTGCGCCGATATCCTTGCACACCGTCGTACACGCCGTACGCGTAGGTGAGGATCAAGCCGACCCCGGTCACGAGGTTGATCGTCCGCAGCTGCGACGCGGTGCTCGCACGGTCCTTGGAGTCGTCACAGGTCAGGCTCGAGCCCCCCTCGCCGCTGACCCGCGTGCACCACGAGCGCAGGACCAGGAAGGTAGAGACGTTGCCGATGAGGAACGCGCCCATGACTCCACCGAGGAGGAACCCCTTCGTGCGGTCACCATTCTGGAACTGACCGCCGGTCGGGACGAGGTTCAGCAACCAGTACCGCTTCGATTGCTTCCTGCGCGCGCGCAGCTCGGCGTTGTGCTTTGCCTTCACGTTGCTGAAGAACGTGATCACCTCGGGCGGATACAGGGTCGGGTCGAGCTGGCCGTCGAGATCGATGCGCAGGTACGACAGGAAGTTGTGCTCGGCCGTCGGCTTGTCGCCACGGAAGAACGCCGCGAGGCCCGCGAGCCGATGCGCCTCTGCGAGATCCGCGGACGCGAGCTGCTGCGCGAGCAGCGGCCGGACCAGCTGGTCAACGGTCGCCCAGTCGCCTGCCGTCGCCGCGGCATTGCCATCGCGCAGGACATCGGACGCCGGTTGCGCCGAGGCCGGCGCCGCGAGCGCGACGAGCACCGCGAGGCACAGCGCCTTCATCGCCACCCGGCGACCGTCCGCTTGACGTGGGGACGCATGATGTCGACCACCTCGCGCGCCGTGCGCTCGGCGAGCCGCTCGACCGTGAGCATCCTGTCGCCGACGACCGTGTCGGTGGTGATCACGCGATTGAAGACGATCCCGACCGCATCGGAGATCCGCACGCGAACGCGCGCGCGGCCAAGCGGGATCGGATCGGTCTCGATCTCGAACGACAGGATCTCCAGCCCGATCGCGAGATCGGCGGCGCTCGCCTTCACCGTCTGCGTCACGAGCTTCTTGGACAGCTTCTCGTATTCGATCAGCGTCGGCTCGCGCAGGTGCCTGCGCGCCCACGTATCGACGGCGACGGTCAACGGCGCGCGCAGCCGCTCGGCATCAGCACCCTTGAACGAGATCGCGACGAGCATCGGCCGCAGCTTCGGGGCGGTGCCGACCACGGGCGGCACGATGTCGTCGGGCGGCTTGATCGGGTCCGCGGCTGGACGCAGCTCCGCCATCAGCTGGCGAACGCTCGGCAACACGCGGGCGGCAACGTCGGCCGCAGCCTTGTCGATGTTCGCGAGCGTTGGCGCGGTCGCATCCATCGTCGCGAGCACGGTGCCGTCCGCGGTATTGCGCACCCGCACGGTGAGCACGACCGCGGCTCCCTTGCCGCTCATGATCGTACCGTCGACGATGAGCCGCGCGCGCTCGGGCACCGCCATCTTGCGACCGACGACGACAACATCGATGTCGCCCGCGACCAGCACGCGCGCGAGCTCGCTCGCGACCGGCTGACCATAGATCTCGAGCTTCTTCTCGGTATCGAGTGGCAACAACGCGACCGCCTCATCCGCGTGCGCGTCGGTCGTCACCCCGAAGGTGACGACCAGGACGAGCCAGGTGAGGAAGCGCAGCATGGCGCGATCCTACATCGTGCCGGGGTCCGGCACCGCGAGGACGAAGTCGCCTGCTTCATCCGAGGCGACCTCGGCGATCGGGCGGTCTCGATCCAGCCCGCTGCAGGTCGCACACAGCAGCTGCACCGAGGCACCGCGGATCTTGTTCGGGTTCCCGGTCACCGACAGCGTGCCGCTGACCGAGACCGCGGGATCGAGCAGGTACGACAACCCGACGCTGTTCCACGCGACGTTGGTGACGATCCGTTGTCCCGAGCGTCCCTGCGGATCCGAGAAGTAGACGTCGTAGAAGCCGCCTGCCGCGATCGAGGTCGCGACCCGCCCGTTCGCATCCCCACGGAGCTGCAGCGTCGGCGTGCTGGCGAGCGCGAGCGCACCCACGGGCACCAGGTCGACGCGGACGCCGTCGAGCAGTCCCTGTCCGAGCGCCTGCGTCGCGAACGGCCGCATCGTGGGCGCATCGATCGTCGCCGGGACGGCCGTCGAGAGGTCGAACGGCGAGACCGCAAGATCGGGCAGCTCCGGGTCCGTGACGTCGACCGCCACCACGGCGGACAGCGGACCGGCCGGTGCCAGCACGCTCGGCAGCGCGCCGCCGCCGTCGGAGGTCACGGTGATCCGCGTGAACCCGCTCGCATTCGCATTGATCCCTGCCGAGACCGTTCCGATCGACGCGAGCGCACCGACGACGGTGACCTTGCGGGTCGCGAGCGCTGCGCCGCCTCGCCGGACCGTGGTGCCCCCGATGTTGCGCGTCGTTAGCGTCGAGTTGTACGTGACGACGACCTGAGCGCCGATGTCGAACGCTGCCTGCGCCTCGAGCCGCGGCAAACCGCTCGCCGCGGCGGGTGTGACCTCGACCTTGACCTGCGGGCTCACGACGGCGCCCGGATTCCCGCGCATCGTGAACGAGCCGTCGCTCGCAGTGGTGGCGAGCGTCGTCGGGACGCCATCGATCGTCAGCTGGACCTTGGCGTTGGCGAGCGGCGAGGCGCCGTGGCGAACGACACCGACGATCGGTCCACCTGCATCGATCGTCAGGTTCGGCTGCGTCGGTGACCACACGTAGCGGCGCGGCGCGAGGCCCGCCACCGACGGGATCACGAGCACATCGTGCGGCTGGTTGAGGACGGTGACGTCGAACGCACCGGCCGCGTTCGAGAAGGTCTCGGTCACCGCGCCTGCCATGCCCTGCGGTCGCAGCGTGATGTACGCCGGGACTCCGACGTTGCCGGGCGTGCGCACGGTGCCGGTCACCGGGATCCCGGGATCGAGCACGACCGGGCCCAGCGCGTAGTCGGTGCCGCCGTAGACCCGGATCAGCCGATCGATCGGCGGGACGTCGAGATCGAACGGCGCCGTGACGTGGAGACGGACATCGAGCGAGATCCCGGCCGGATCGAGCACGTTGATCCGCTCGTTCGCCGAGGGGCATTGCTCGCCGGGCGCGGAGACGTCGAGGTCGACGGCGTAGACACCTGGATCGAGGGCGGTGAACCGGATCGCAGATTCGTTGGCGGCCGCGTTCGTGAAGTCGACGTTGCCGCCCGCGAACGACACGCGCCAGTTGTAGTCGAGGACGCCGGGCGCATTCTGCACGCTGGCGGTCACCGTGACCTCACCGGCAGGACCGGAGGTCGGCATCGATGGCGTGAACCCGAGCGAGACCCGACACGGATTGTCTTCGTTCGCACCCGCATCGCCGGCGCAGCCCGAGGCAAAGATCGTCGTCGCGATCAGAGCGAGGGAGCGGGGCGTTCTCATCGGACCTCGACGCGCCAGGTCTGGCGCTGGATGCAGGTGGGCTGGGAGATCACGGAGCACGTGGGATCCGTGTTCGGGCACTGCAAGACGTCGTTGGTACGGTCGAAGATCTCGGCGCGGACTTCGATGATGTCGCCCGGCGTGTAGCTCGCCGGATCGACCGCGAAGCTGTTACCGACCGCGCCGGAGATGGCGAGGTGAGCTGGCTGACCGGGCGCCTTGACCGACCACGCGAACCTCGTCGTGCCGAGGAAGGGGTCATTCAGCTGCGGCGGGTAGAGATCGAGATCGTCGATCACGACCGAGACCCGGAACAGCGTCGGCTCGGTGATCGGCAGAGCGGCGCCGCCCGTCGCTACGATCGGCACCACCTGGGCGAGGCACGGTGGCCCATCGACCGCGACGGTGATCATCGTCGACGCGGTCGTCTGGCCATCGAGCGGATCGGTGGCGGTCACCTCGATCGTCCACTCACCCGGGATGTTGGGCGTGAAGGTCTTCGCGAACTGCAGGTGCTTCGGATCGAGCGGATCCTGGCCGATCGCAAGCTCGACGATCGCGGTCGTGTCTCCGCCCGCCGGACCGAACACTACCCAGGTCAGTGGCATCACCGCAGCGGGGCCGTCGTCTGCGTCGCCAATCTTCGCGTAGACCTCGATCGGCGTCGCGGTCACGAACCCATGACGGCTGCTGCGGTCGAGCTCGAGTGTCGGTGCGCGATTGACGACGGGAAGCAGGAGCTCCTCCTCGGGACGCGACGTCGCACCGAGCTCATCCTTGGCGGCGAGCACGACGCGCAGGAGGCTGACCGGCGTGGCGTCATCCGAGAGCCGGATCGGAACGTCGATCTCGAAGGTCTGGTTGAGGCCGTCCGCGAACGGGTACTGATCGCAGCCGTCCTCGCCGAGCGGTTCGTTGCACGCGTAGGCGCGCCACTGGTACTGCACGTAGTGGCCGTCCGGATCCTCGGATCTCGCGAACAGCTCGAGGTGGTCTCCCCGGTGCACGGCTTCGGTCGGCTCGCCCTCGATCGTGATCGAGGGGCGCTGATTGATCGGTTCGGCATAGAAGCACCCGGAGACCGGAGCGACGAGCCCGACCAGACCCACCAGATGAAGCGCGATGCGACTCACGAGACATCACGGTGCTGCAACCACCCTGCCATCCGCAAGTGCCCGGATCACGAGGTGGTCCCGGAGGGCCCCCGGCAGCCACTGGGCCGTGATCGCGACACTCCTGTCAGGGTTCGCCCGGATCGCGATCACCCGACGCAAGTCACCGATAGCAATTGAGGTCGGGCTTGTCCCGGATCTCGCACGGGCTCGAGATCGTCACGAAGATCTTCGCCCCGTCCTTCTCGAGCTCGACCCGGCCCTTGAGCTTCACCGTCATCCCGGCGCGATAGGCGATCCCTGCGATGGTGACGTCGGTGCTGATCCGGACCTCGTTGTAAGCGAGCAGCGAGCCGGTCACCGTCCTGAGCTCACCAGGCCCGACCTCGACCTGCTTCGTCCAGATCATGCCGGTGCCGCTGCCCTGCGTGCACACCACCGTATGGGGCCCCGCACTGACCTTGATCGGCCTGGCGCTGATCCGGCCCCTGGGCTCGCCATCGATCTCGACCTCGCACCAGGTGTCGTTCTTCACGATGATGGCGCCCGTTCCAGAGCTCAGCGCTGCGGCATCGACCGCGATCACCGCGGCATCGATCGGCGTCACGCCCGCGTCGGTCGTGAGCGCGACGCTCCCTCCAGCGTCCTTGCGACGTGCGACTCCCGCATCACGCGCGATCGGCGTGATCGGCGCGTCCGCCGTGACCGCGGCAGCGGCATCGGGCGTCGACACCGGACCGATCGCGGCATCGATCGTCGACTCCGTCGCCGCATCGATCGTGGTCGTCGCGACCGCGGTGTCCGCATCGGCGAGAGCGACCGCGCCTGCATCGGGCGCGTTCTCGCCGCCGCCACCCAGGGCCGTGAACGCGACTGCAGCTCCGGCTCCAGACATCGCGAGTGCGAGCGCCGCAAGCCCGACGAGCCTGCGCCGGCTGCGCGACCGTCCGCCTGCTGCGAGGGTATCGATCAGCGCGACCACGGCGGGATCATGTGGTGCCAGTGCGCTCGCGCGATCCGCGAGGGCGAGGGCGCGGGGAAGCTTGCCGTCGGTGGCCGCGCGCTGCGCGGACGTGATCGTCGCGCTGACGATCTTCGGCGAATGGCCGCGAACGAAGGCCTCCGGATCCGTGAAGTACGCGGACAGCTCCTCGGTCGGATCGCCGAGCCCCCCCGTCGCCGCGATCGCTCGAAGCTCGGTGGAGACCGCGACCGCACTCGCCGTGCGC
>JACCQV010001126.1 GCA_013813945.1 Deltaproteobacteria bacterium
CAGCGGCAGCGCCGACACCACGATGGCGGGCTCGGCAGTAGCCGACCCGCACGCTGGCCACAACACCCAGATGCCCAAGCGTGGCGGCAACTGTCCGAGCACCGTCGCCACCTCGACCACGAAGGCCGAGCTCAAGGACGGCAAGATCCTGCTGACGATCACGTCGGACGACAAGGACGCGATCGCCGCCATCCAGAAGCGCACCACGGAGCTGCTCAAGGAGAAGACCGACGGCGGCACGCCGGGCACCGGTCACGATCAGAAGGGAACGCACGGCGGCGGCATGGGGCTGTGCCCCGTGCACCTCGACGAGGGCGGCACGGCAACCTCGAAGACCGAAGCCAAGGGCGTCGTCATCACGATCACGCCGAAGGGCAAGCCGGAGATCCTCAAGGGCGAGATCGATTCCCGCATCATCAAGGCCGCGGACTACGTGAAGGCCAACGTCAAGCCGGGTGACCAGGGCACCACGGGCGGCGTCGGCGGTGGCAAGGGTGAGCACGGCTCGAACCACAGCGGCGAAGGCGACGCCAAGGGTGTGGAGCGCAAGGGCGCGGGCAAGGGTGACGGCAAGGGCGGCGGCAAGGGCACGGGCGGCGGCGGCGGGGCAGGCACGGGCGGCGGCGGTAGCGGCAGCGCGACGAAGTGACCTGACCGGGCGGGGATCACACATCTCCGCCTGCATCGCGGCGTAGAATCGTGGGCCATGCGGTTGGTCTCGACGTTCGTTGCCATCGGGCTCGGCTTCACCGGCTGCGATAACGGCAAGTCGCACCTCCACCCTCCGGACTCGTCGCGCGACGCGTACGAAGCGCCGTGGTGGACGCCGGGGCCGGGCGAGGCGAAGAACTGGGACATCCAGGTGGCCCCGCCGTTCGATGTGACCGCGGACCGCGCGATGTACATGCTCGACCTCTGGGCGGTCGCGACCGCGACGACGATCGACTACGGCGACGGCAGTCCCGTGACCGTCCCCGCCGGCCCGCTCGCCGGCAAGGTGGCCGAGCTCAAGGGACGCGGCGCGAAGGTGATCTGTCGCGTCGGTACCGGCGCGATCCGGCTGACCGATCCCGATGCCGCGAAGTTCCCCGGGTTCGCGGCGAGTCCGCCCGATCGACCCACGGCCCCGGCCGCAGGCAGCGTCCTCGGCTGGAGCACCGACGATCCGATGGAACGCTACCTCGATGTCCGCGCGGCGAGCCGCCCGCTGTGGGAGTCGCGGATGTGGAAGCGCTTCGATCTGGCGTACCAGCTCGGATGCGACGGCATCCTGCACGACTGGAGCGACGTGATCTCGGGAGACACCGGGTTCACGATCGCGGTGTCGGATCAGAGCTCGTTCGGTGCGGCGGTCGTCAAGGAAGCCCATGATCGCGAGCTGTCGTCCGGCATGCACAACGGCACGACGAACGGACTGATCGACCCGTTCGCGGGACAGTTCGACTGGTTGTTCGTCGAGCGCTGCGGTGAGTACGGTGACTGCGGTCTGGCGCGCCCGTTCGTGAACCTTCGCAAGGCCGTGTTCGCGGTCGACTACCCCACCGATGTCGACGGAGCGCCGCTCACGATGTCCGCGACCTGCTCGCAGCAGCAGGCAGGGATGATCGATGACGGCCTGATCAAGGACACGGCGCTGTCGAGCGCGCTGCGCCAGCAGTGCGTGCCCTGAGCGCGCTCACGGACCGGTGCGGAACTGCTCGAGCTTCGCGAGCAGCTGGACCTTGAGATCCTCGCGCAGCGCTTGCGCGATCGCGGGATCGACGACGGCCTTGTCGGACGACTTCATCGCCCACTCGCTCTTTTCCTTGTCGTTCTGCACCGTGAACTGCTTCACGCAGATGACCTCGCCCCCACGGTCGAAGCCGATCGCGCGGATGCCGACGGCGCCGCGCTTGAGCTCCTTGATCTCGAGAGCGAGCGGCACGTCGAGCAGATCGACGCGGTAGACGATGTACGCCTTCGCCGCGAGAAACTCCGCCGCGGCCTGACGGCGCAGCTTAACGTCGGTGCTGTCGATCAGCGTGCGGACATACGGGGCATCGAGCTCCGGTGGGTTCATCCAGGGGAGGCGCTCGGACGTCGCGGGCACTTCTTCCTGGGCGAGGCGGAGCAGGGAGGGTTGCGACATCGATGGCTGCTGGAAGTCCGCGGCAGCGCACGCGCGGAGTCCGGCGAACGGCACGGAGGACTTCGCCATCGTGGACGCCAGCGCTTTGACCTTGGCCGGATCGGCCTCGGGCTTCTTGCTGCCGCACGCGGCAAGCGCAACCACGAGGACCGAGCTGCTACGCGCGAATGATCGTCCCGACATCTTCTCCCTTGAGTGCGGCAAGCACCTGGCCGGGCTTGAGGCCGTTGACGACCTGGAGCTCCTTACACCACTGCGCCCGGGGCAGATATTCCACGACCACGCGCTCGAGGACGACATCCGGCAGATTGCGCTCGATGAGCTCCTTCGAGCTGATCCGCGCGATGTGGGTCGCCGCGGGGTTCTTCTTCGGATCGTCGGTGTAGAGGCCGTCCTCGTCCTTGATGAAGATCGCGCGCGGCGAGCCGAGGAACTCGGCGGACAGGAACACGCCGGCATCGGTGCGGGGCGGCGGGATCCGGCTACCCTCCTCGCGCTTCTCCCAGTAGCCGAACGGCGGCATGCCGCTCATCACGGGGATGCAGCCCATCTGGAGGTAGAGCGGCAGCTTCTCGAAGTCGTCGGGCAGCATGTAGATGCCGCCGTGCTTGGCGAGCAGCATCTGCAGCATCCGCGCGTTCTGCATCGGGATGTACTTGCCCAGCGTCGCGACGACACCGGTCGGCATCTCGAGCTCGGATGCGAGCGAGTAGATGTGACGGGCCCGTGTGCCGCCGCCCGCGAGCAGGACCACCTGGATGCCGAGCTTTCGGGCTGCGACGATCTCGTCGAGGATCGGGAACACGGCAGCGCGACCGCGATCGAGGATGCTCTGGCCGCCGATCTTGACGACCTTGACGTCGGGCATCACCGCCGTGGGCTTGTACTCGAACGTCTCGCGCGAGCCCGTCATCGACGAACCGGAGAGGGAGGACTCGATCGTGCGTCGGTCAGCCACGGGCGGCCTCCTTGACGATCACGGTACCGACGTCCTCGCCCTTGAGCGCGCGGGTCAGCTGCCCCGGGACGAGGCCGTTGACGATCACGATGCGCTTGAGGTTCTTCGCGTTCTTCCAGGCGTGGAACAGCTCCTGGTCGAGGATGTTGTCCTGCGGGAACTGCGTCATCAGGTCGGCGAGGGTGATCCGGCCGAACTTCTTCGCGCTCTTGTGCTTCTTCGGATCCTTGTCGTAGAGGCCATCCTCGTCCTTGACGAAGATCGCCTGCTTCATCCCGAGCACATCCGCGAGCTGAAACAGGCCGAAGTCCGATCCGTGCGTCGGCAGGTGGCCTTCCGCAGGTGGCGGCTCCCAGAAGTGATACGGCGGCACGCTGATCGCGATCGGCGTGATGCCCGCGTCGAAGTACAGCGGCAGGTCCCAGAAGTGGTCGCGCTGCATCGGCATCGAACCGTGCGGTGCGAGCAGCGTGTTGAGGAGGATCGCGTTGAGCTCCTCCATCGCGCCGACGAGCTGCGCCATGCCTCCCACCGGTAAGCCGAGGTCCGCCGCGATCGAGATCGTGTGCCGGACCCGCGTACCGCCACCGACGCCGATCACCATCTTCACGGACCTGTCCTTCTTGATCTCGACGAGCTCCGCGACGAGCGGGAGGATGGCGTCCTTGCCCCGGTCGAAGATGCTCTGTCCGCCGATCGAGACCAGCGAGACGTCCGGGAAGATCTGCAGGTCGCGCTCGCTGTCGGTGTTCGACAGGACATCTTTGTTCTGCAGCGATTCGCGCATGAGGCGCGAGTTGATGTGGGTGCGGCCGTCGCCGCCGACGATGTTACTCATGAGGACTCCGAGGGTACCGCCGAAAATGACGAAAGGCGCCACCGGTCGGTAGCGCCTTTCATCATCATCAAGGGGAAACAGACTCAGCAGAACCGCTGTCAGTTGTTCTGGAGCGTGACGGGTTCGCAGATGCTCGGGGTCGTGTTCACGCGCGCCATGGTGCGGTCGTAGAACGCCTGCAGCGCGGTCATGCCCTCATTCACCTCGTCGTTGAACCGGGGGTGCTCGCGGTGCGGGTCGAGGCCCTCGGCGACGCCCTTGAACGAGGTCTTGTTGATGATGACCTTCGCCATCGCCGCGCCCATGGTCAGGTCGACGGTCAGGTACTGCAGGAAGTAGTACTTCTTGGTCGAGACGACGCCGTAGAACTGGGGCTCGTTGTCCGAAGCGATGAAGCCCTCGCCACCGTTGTTATGGCAGTTCTTGCACTCCTGGTTTCCCTGAGCCTGTAGATTGCCCCAGGCGTCCGCCATGTTCGTCGCGGTGAAGTCGGTGAGCTGCATGCAGCCCGCGAACTTCGAGAGGACGCGCTCGGTCGCCTGCGAGAGTGATTCGACGCCAGTCGTCACCGGCTGCGAAGGCTGGCCGTTGCGGAGCTCGAGCTCCTTGTCCAGCCACGCCGTGATCTTCGTCTCCTCGTCAGTCGTGTAGGTCACGCTCTTGTGCGTGCCCGGCTTCACCATCGTGAGAATCGGGGCAGCGCTGGTCGCGAAGTTCCCGACCAGGGCGGTGTAGCCCACCGCAATTTGCCAGCCACGCGCGGCGTCGTTCGCCACGAAGCGGGTCAGCGTCGTTCCCGTCGCCGACTCGGAGTGGCACGCGTTCGTGCTGCACTTCATCGCGATCGTCGGGAACACGCCGGTATCGAACAGAGCCTTCGCCTCGGAGAGGTCGCTA
Organism: Deltaproteobacteria bacterium; assembly: GCA_013813945.1. Taxonomy (GTDB): domain Bacteria; phylum Myxococcota_A; class Polyangia; order Haliangiales; family Haliangiaceae; genus JABFXX01. Next base: position 4,822 of record JACCQV010001126.1, read on the forward strand.
CCGGCAGGGTTGTCGCCGTTGTCGTTGCCATCGCCGTCCGGGCTGTCGAGCGGGTCAGCCCCGCCTCCGGACTCGATGCCACCGACACAGCCGACCAGCCCAATCGAGGCGAGCACCGCTAGGAGTGTTGAACGCATTTGCTTGGCTCCTGGGAGTCGTCGTGGGGGAGGGATGAAGTGGGATTGCGTCGAGTCGGATTAGCGGCGGCGGCGGATGAAGGCAGCCAGGCCGATGAGGAGGAAGGACATCAGGCCACCGGTCGAGCCGCTCGTCGAGCAACCGCCCAGCGCCGTACCAGCCTCGTCGCCGCCTTCGTCGCCCTCACCACCACCATCGCCACCGCCCGAGCCGCTACCCGAGCCGGAGCCCGAGCCCGAGCCACCGCCGCCGCCCGTCGCGGCCTTCGGGGTCTGCGCGATCGGCAGGACCGAGAGGTACGCGGAGAGCTTGCGATCCGGGTTCATCATGAGCGCCGGATCCTTGCCGCTCGTCGCAGCCAGCATCAGGTACGCGTCGGTGTTGAGGTTCTGGCCGACGAACGGGTTGGCAATCGTGATCATCGCGCTGTGGTTACGACCCTGGTTACCCGGGTTGTTGCCGAGGTAGTTCGGGTAGAGGTGGCGATCGTGCGGAGCGAGGCCCATCATCGCCGCGTCGGCGAACGTGTTGGTGGTCGAGTCCCAGGTCACGACGCGAGCCTGAGAGGAGGTGCCGCCACCGGTGTGGCTACCACCGAGGAACACGATGCCGGGGACGAGCGCGTTGGTCGTACCGAAGTTGCCGCCGGTCATACCGAGGTGAGTACCGTCGAGGCCGAGCAGCGTCAGCGAGACGTCCTGCAGCGGGGTGACGTACTTCATGCCAGCGGCGGTCGCCTCGATGACGCCCATCTGCGAGCGGTAATACGTGCCGCCCTTGCCGTCGGTGTTGTTGTTGCCGCGGAGGTCGCCGGAGCGCCAGATCAGCTGGTCCGTGTTGACGAGCTTGCCGGTGGTCGAGTCGACCCGGGTGATGCGGCTCTGCATGGCGCGCATCGAGTAGGTGCGGATGCCCTCGATGTCCTTGCGGCCTTCGATCTGCTTCTTCCAGAGAATGCGGCTCTGCGCGTTCTCGCCGTTCTCGCCGGTGCCGATGTTGATGGCGGCCATCCAGGTGCCGTCGCGCTGCGGCTGGGTGTTGCCTTCGGTCCAGGTGCAGATCGCGGTGTTCGCGTCCGTACCGACGGTGCAGTTACCGCGCGAGCGCTCCTCGCGGGGGCACACGGAGACATCGGCGACCTTGTCGACCTCGCACGAGGTCAGCTCGGTGTTGCAGGTGAAGTCGTGGATGGCGACCCAGCCGTCGTCCGCGCCGTTACCGTTGCAGCCGAGGTACGAGACCGTGCGGAACGTGGTCGCGGTCTTGTTGATGACCGATGCGAACGCGCCATCCTGGTGCATGCCGCAGTCATCGTCGTTCTTCGCGAAGAACAGGGTCTGGCCGAGGACGGCCGTACCTGCCGAGTTGAAGAGCTGGACGTACGTCTTGGTGTCGCTGCTACCAGCTGCCTGGTAGTTGTACTTCGCCATGATCAGCTTGCCGTCGAGGACGGGAAGCGCCGCGGGAGAGTTTGCGTTGCGGTACTCGTTACCGATGTTGTTCGTGACGTACTTGGAGCCGCCCATGTTCGGAGCGACGGTGACCTTGCCGTCGGCCATCTGGGTCAGGGCGAACGGAACCGCTGCGAGCTGCATGCGATGCGTTGCCGGGCGAACCGGGCCACCGGCGACGGTCGGGGGGAGCTCGGTGTTCATCGAGAAGTAGAGGCCATTGATGCCGTCGGCGAACATCGCGACGGACGGCATGCCGTTGCCCTCTTGCTCTTCATCAGTGCGGCGAAGACGAGCCGGCGTTCCGGAGACCGGCGCCTTATCGTTGGTCGGGCTCGGCAGCATCATCGCCTGGGTGGCGATACCCACCTCGGCCTGTGCCGTCGTCTCGAGTGCCACCGGGGCCAGAAGCCCACTCGCCGCAAACATCAGAAGCTTCTTCATGTTGGTCATTTTCAATCGCCCCAGTGGTTGGTTGATGATGGCGAGCTATTGAGCAAGCGTTGTGCCGCGATCTGCACAGTGTAAGCGTTCGTAATCACAAGGTGTGACAGATCGAAGTTGTGGGGGCCGGGGTCCCGATCTGGGGTCCGTTGCCGCCAAACCCCAGGCGATCTCGGGATCTACGTGCTTCAAACGGGAGCTGGCCGGGTAACGGGACGCAGGGCGGCGATGGGGTCTGTCCCCCCTGCCTGGGGGCGTGGTCCCCAGCCTGAGACGGCGGAACGGACGCGCAACTGCCCATCGCGAGGGCGGCGATCTCGCCGGCAGAACGGGTGGGCGATGACCGGCGCAGGGCTACTCGTCGTCCGGGGTGACGACCGGCAGCTCGTCGGGCTTGAGGGCTCGGCTGTGCATCGCGATCGTGTTCGCGCGGATCTGCTTGTCGCCGAGCAGGAGTCCGCCCTTGGCCTGCGAGTTCGCAGCGAACGTCAGCGTCGCGAGGTCTGCGCCGGGGAACTTGTCCTCGCGCTTCTGATCGCGCACGGCCCAGATCTCGGTGACGTTCTTCGGCATCGCGCCCTGTGCCGCGAGCACGTCGGCGAGCTTCCACGTCAGCTCACCCGTCGGGCTCTTGATCGCTTTTGCCGCGTCGAGCTCCTGGCGCTTGACGATCGCGATCAGCTTGTCGTCCATGTACACGCGAACGCCGCCGCGGATCGGCTCGCCGTAGTACGGCACGCCATTCTGGATCTCGCCGTCGAGCTCGAGGCCGACGTTGTGCACGATCTTGGGCGGCTTCTTCTTGATGTAGACCATCACGCTCGCGATCTTGTCGGCGGAGCGTCCGTTGCCGAACCCGCGGGGCACGTGTGCGATCGGCTTGCCGTACACGTTGCCGCCGAACCGGAACTTGAACTCCTTCGCCTTCGCGCTGAGCAGGTCTTTTCCCGTCGAGATATTCGTCTCGGCGAACTTCGGCCCGTACACGTGGAGCTCCTTGATGCTCTTCACGTCGATCCCGATCGCGGCGAGATATTGATCGAACCGATAGAACCGCTGCTTTGCCCAGCGCCACCCCGGATCCTCGGTGCCAGGACGTTTCTCGGCGGAGACCTTGTCCTGCACCCACACCGGCTTGAGCGCGATCGGCAGCTCACCAAACGTGAGAAAGCCCATCGGCTTGCCGTCGACGTAGACGCCGACGTCCTTCCATCGCGAAGCGCCTGCCTTGTGTTCGGCGGGAATCCACTCTTCGTTGCCGGCCTTCTTCGCGTCCGCTTCCGCCTGGCGGTCGAGCTTGTCGGCTTGCATCTTGTCGTAGGTCGTCTCCATCGCCTGCGGGCCTTTCGGCGCGTCAGCCGCGACGACCTTGACCGCACTGCCGGCGCTGCCGGTTGTCGACGCAGATCCTTGCTTGCCGGTGGCGTCCTTGCACGACGCACCTGCGAACACGACGACGATGGAGAGAAGAATGGACCGCATGGAGCCCATGACCTCATTGTTGGCGTCGCGCATTCCCGACGCAACAGATGGGACCATTTTCATTTTTTCGGATCACAGCTCACGAGGTCTGCACTCACCAGCTGGGGTGCTGCATCCCCAAGATGTGCGTGTTGCGCAGACATGAAAACAGCGGCTTCGCACTGGCACCGGTGTTGCGTTACCTCCGTCCATGCGCAACCTCGGGGCTCTGGTCCTTCTCGGTCTGTCGGTCGGTGCGTGCGGTGTGGGTGATGACAGCGACATCCCGGAGTCCGATGATCGCAACGAAGCGCTCGGGATCGTCTGCGAGGCGACGATGGACATCACCGGCACCTTCGTCGCGGGCACACCAGGTCGTCCCGCGGAGGTTCCGACGGGCTGCTGGCCGGTCGGCACGTGGACGTTCACTGCGACGATCGCCGAGAACGCGTGCCCGACGGCCCCTGCGCTGCTGCCGAGCTAT
>JACCQV010001128.1 GCA_013813945.1 Deltaproteobacteria bacterium
CGGCGTACCCGTCCGCGAGGGTCTCGGCCTGGACGTTCTTGTAGGCCTCGATGCTGCGTCGCCCACGTGCGCCCGTTCGTGGTGTGGATCCCGATGCTCGACGCCGATGAGGGCAGCGAACTGCCGAAGGTGAGCAAGTACGCAGGTCTCGATCCGCAGTACTTCGACGGAGAGAAGCACCTCGGGCTCGTGCTCGCGGAGCGCGCAGGGCTCACCGAGGCGCTGTGGGACGTGTTCCTGATGTATCCCCCGGGCGCGGCGTGGACGGACGAGGGCCCACCGCTGCCGGAGGTCGCGCTCGCGCAGGCCGGTGGCGTGGTCGTGGCGTCGCCCGGTCTGCTGCCCGCGATCGCCGATCAATCGAAGCTGGTGCCCGCGCTGCGCGGTCAGTTCGTGGTGGTGGCGGCGTCACAAGCGGAGTTTCCGGCACTCCTCGAACGGGTGACGACCGAGTTCGCTGCCCGGCATCTCCCGCGTTGATCGGGTGCGAGGCCGCGCTTCATGTCGCCAGTCGTCCGCGCTCGCGGAACACCTGCACGCAGCCGATCATCCAGCAGACGAGCATCGGGATCGCCTTGCACATCGGCAGCAGGTAGCGCCCGAGCTTCGACCAGCTGTTCGTCGGATCGTAGACCCTGGGATCGAGCGCATCGACGAAGTAGAACGGCGTCGGCAGCGCGAGGATCAGCAGGCAGCCGAGCACGACCCAGCGCCCCCACCATGGACGGTCCTGATTCATGCGGATCAGCAAGAAGGCTGCGAGCACGACGGCGCCACTCGCGTGGTGCTCCCACACGTGCTTGTACGAGCTCATGTGGGCGAACGCGAGGACGAGTCCACCGGTGAGCATCGTCGGCTTGCGCCACAGGACGAGGGCAGCGGTGACGCCGAGGATCGCGATCTGCCAGATCGCAGCGAACTCGAGGAACTTGAGGACTGCCGGATGACCGCCGGTGTCCTTGGCGAACAGAAACAGAACGTAGAGGAAGCCGTAGTTGCCGCCGTGAAAGCCTTCGGTCTTGGTATCGCCGAAGTTGGTCTTCGCAAACGAGCGCCAGTCCGCCTCGTGGCCGAGGAAGTAGGGAAGGCTGATCGCGACGACGAGGGCGGCGGTGATCGCGCCCGCGATGAAGCCGCGGCGATAGCGTAGCAGCGCGGCGCCGGCGACCAGCGGGAACACCTTGAGCAGCACGGCAACTGCGAACGCGAGAGTGCCACCGGCCAGCGACTTCTTCGAGCCGCGATCCAGGAAGAGGAGCCCCATCGCGAGCAGCACCGAGGTCGCAAACGTGAACTGCCCCATGTGCAGCTCGAGGAAGTACGGGCTGGCGAGCAGGAGCGGGGCGATCACGGCCACGCGCCACTCGTCGGAGCGGAGCTCGCGCCAGAGCAGACCCGCAGCCACGAGCAGCAGCAGCTCGAGGACGACGATCCACGCGCGGTGGGCCGTTTGCGGCGGCACCGTGATGACCGCGGCACCGACCGTCTGCGCGACCACCGGCAAGTACCGGAACGGGAAGAACTCCGGCGTGACGCGCGGGGTCTCCTTGTTGTCGTACGGACTCTCGCCGCGGGAGACCTTGATGCCTGCGTGGTAGATCGCGAAGAAGTCTCCGGCCGGGCCGGCGCGATGCACGGTGTCGTGATGGAGGGGGAAGATCACCGCGCGTTCTGCCGGTGGCGCCGTCCTGACATGGAGTGGCTGCCGCGCGATCGAGATCACGATCGCGACATGAACAGCGACGACGAGCGCGAGCGTCGTCAGGGCGATCCGCCGGTTGGTCACGCGTGAGCAGCTTATCCACTTTTCATGGTTGTTCCGCGGGCCTCTGCCGGCAATGATGCTCGTGCATGGCCTTCGTCCGACTCACCGCTCTGACTGCGCTTTCGCTCGTTGCGAGCCCGGTTGCTGCGGCCCCGCGCGGAGAGTGCCGGGTGGTCGAGCTCGCGTTCCAGCCCATGCAGCGCATGGATCTCTCGCCGGGCGTGAACCCGCCGCCGCAGATCGTCGCGTGGGTCGAGGATCGCAACGGTGTGTACGTAGATACCGTGTTCATCACGCAGGAGACGGGAACCTACGGGCTCGGGAATCGTCCGGGGCGGTTCGACCTCAACAGCGGTCCGCTCTGGCCCTACGGGCGGCGGATCACCACGTTCCCGGTCTGGGCGCACAAGCATGGCCTCGAGTTCCCAGAGCTGGTGTTCCAGAGCGGCGAGGACACGAACCTCTCGCATCAGGCGGGGGAGAGCTCGCGAGAGACGTACTACTGCCGTCCGATGCAGCGGCTCGAGCCTGCATGGGACGCGTTGACCTGTGCGTCACCTGGATTCGTCGGGACGGACAAGGGGAAGCTCGATCCGACGAAGCGGAGCAAGTACCCGCCGCGCCAGGACGTGACGCGCGTGCCTAGCGTCGACTCGGTCGACGTCGACAGGTTCGGGGACCTCAACCCGTTCGATACGGTCTCGCAGGCGACTCCCATGACGGGCGTGGTCGCCGACATCAGCTGGCCACTTCCCGAGGACCTGCCGGCCGGCGACTACGTGATGTGGGTCGAGGTCGCCAAGGAGTTCGATCATAACGCCACGTACAGTGCCGACGCGTATCCAGCACCGAGCGGGATTCCGTGGACCGAGTACGGCGTCGCCTATCGTGGCCAGCCGTCGGTGCTCTACAGGGTCCCGTTCACGGTCGGAGCCACGGAAACGGTCGCTTCGACGACCGACTACATCGGATATGGCGACCCGGACGGTCTCGATGGCAACGTCCGCGCACCGGACGCAACGATCTCCTCGACGGTCGTTGGCTCCGGCGCACTTCGCTTCGCTATCGTTCCCGACGCTGCATCGATGTATCGCGTCCGGGTCACCGCTCGCCCCGAGCCCGACGTCGAGAATCCCAGCTCGCCGACGGAGATCGCGGTCGTCGATACGACGAACACGACGGCCACGTTCACGTTCTTCGCGTCCGGAGATGACGGCACGATCGGCAAGGTCAAAGGGTACGAGATTCGCTACCGCGCGCAGGAGCTGGTCACCGAGGCGAACTTCGATGAACCTGGATCGATCGATCCTCACCTCACGCTTCCGATCGGAGAGCCGGGCGAGGCCCAGACATTCACGCTCGCCGGCCTCTTGCCGACGACGCAGTACTCCGTCGCGATCCGCGCACTCGACGATTGCCGCAACGTCAGCGCGCTCACCGTGTTCGAGTTCACGACGCCGGAGCGGAAGTTCGGCGAGGTCGACGCGTGCTTCATCGCAACCGCGGCCTATGGCTCGCCGCTCGCTGCCGACGTCCAGATGCTGCGCGGGGTCCGCGACTCGGTCCTCCGCAAGACCGTGCTCGGTGAGCTGGCGGTCGAGGCGTACTACACGTTCGGTCCAGCGGCGGCGGCGGTGATCGGTGAGTCCGAGCTGCTGAGGGCGACGGCGCGCGAGCTGATCGCACCGATCGTCCGCTACGCCCGCTCGCTCAGACGGTGAGCCGGGTGCGAACGCGGCCCGCGGGCCCGGCGTCGACCTCGATGACGTCGCCGGGGCGGAGCAGGGCGGTCGACGTTGCGAAGCTCGAGACGAGCAGCTCGGCCTTGCGGAACCGATCCTTGACGAGTGAGGCGACCTTGCGCTTGAGCGGCGAGAGCCGCAGTCCGACACCGGCAGGCGTGCCCGTGAGGATCACGTCTCCGCGCGCTAGCGGCCGGCCGAGATGGTTGCGGGCTGCACGGACCATCGCCGCGAGGTCGTAGATCAGGAGCTTCGTGGTCGCGCGCTGGCGAACCTCGCCATTGACGCGCGTCTCGAGCGTCAGCTCGGGCATCGATGCGAGCCCACCCGCCGGTGCCCACACGTGCTCGGCGAGCGGCAGGAAGCGGTCGAACGACTTCGCGGCGGTCCAGAACGGGAGCGGATCGTCCAGCGTCTCGCCGAGCGCCTGCACGAGCCGCGACGTGAGGTCGTTCGCGGCGGCGAGGCCGAGCGGCTGCGAGATGCCCTTGGCGAGCTGCGCCTCGTCGATCTCACCGAGAACCACGAGCGCGATCTCGCCCTCGTAATCCATCACGGCAGGGACGAACGGGATCCGCTCGCCGATCTGCGCTCCGAGGCCAACCTCGACGGAGTCGAGCGCGGCGAGCACGGCCTTCGCATCGGGAACGAGGACGTTCCGGCTTCCCGGCGCGAACGCGCGGACGTGCTTGGTGAATGACGTCGGAGACGCAGCGGGGTCGAGCTTCTGCCCGGTCTCGCGCACGTGATCGCCGTAGGTCAGCCCGAGAGCGACGATCGCGGTGACCTCGGGCCAGGCAATCCGATCCGCCTCGAGTTGTGGTGGTGCGATCACCGCGGTCGCCCGCTCGGTCGCATCCCACGGAATGTAGTCGACGCCGGGCAGCGCCGTGCGCTGATGAATCTCCACGGCGACGCCGCCCGCGACGCGCCGCTCGTCGGTCGGATGCCACGGCGCGCCGGGAGCCCTGCGCGTGTAGACCTCGAAGTGCGCCGATCCGATGTCGCTCTGCGCGACCATCAGATCGCGATCGTCGGTGTCGCGATACGCGTAGCCGACCGTGGCCTCGGGCTCGGCCCATGCACGCGCATGGACCAGACGCCGCGGCCCTGCCACCGTCGACGTGATCAGGTTGTTCGAGTGCGCCGCGGTCGCCGGCCGGCCCTTGAGCGGGGCCGGACCATCGAGGCGCAGCCGCGCGAGCCCGAGAGAAAATGTATCGCGCAGCGAGACCGCGGACACCTCGAGGGAGCTGTCGCCGATCCAGGGCGCCCAGATCCAGTGCAGCGTCGGCACCCGGCGCTTGCCCCACAGGTGCATCGCGAGTGCGCGGCCCCGGATGTCGATCCGCTCGCCGCCGACGGTGACGGTGCCCTTGGCGTCGGCATCGTGAACGATCTGGCGCGCGTGCGTTGGCGCCGGTAGCCACGCCGGCAGCTCGTTATGCGGCTCGCGGCCGCCGCTCCACGAGACGTCCCACGCGATGCCCTCGACCGCGCCAACCGCGGCGGTGCGCGACAGCCGGCTGTCGAACGTCTTCACCAGGGTCTCGCCTTCGTCGACCGTCGATGCATCGAGCGGAGCGAACCGCTTCGCGGCGATGCTCGGCGTCGCTGCATCGGCGTCGAACCACGCGCCCCACACGGTCGCGCGCGCCTGACCCGAGCGTGGGATGAACATCGTCTGGCGGATCCACAGCGCGCGCCGGCGCGATTCGTCGATCACGACAGCGAACCAGATCTCGAACCACGGGCGTTGGCCGCGCCACACCGGCCGGTCGAGGTCCTTGCCCATGCCCCCGAATACCACGTCCAAGTCGGTGAAATCTGGAACCTGCTAGAACGTTGTCCACCGACGTGCCGGGTCAGGGCTCTTACTGGACAGCGTGCAGGTTCGGAGTCTCATGTCCCTCAGCAGCGGAGCTCGTCTAGACGTGGCCACGCACGCCGACGCACGGAGTCGGTTGCTCGCGGAGCTCGCGGGAACTCCCGCACGCAAGGGTTATGCGATTGCGTACGACCTGCTTCGCAATCGCGCGGAGGCCGAAGAAGCGGTGCAGGAGGCGCTCGCGCGCGCCTGCGAGGCAATCGCCGATCTGCGCGACCCGGCCGCGGCACCTGCGTGGTTCCTACGCATCGTGACCACGATGTGCCTGCGCACGCTGCGCCGGCGTCGCCTGAAGAAGCGATTGTTCGGGTGGTGGCCGGGCAGCGAGGGTGAGATCGACGTCGCGCCGACGACCGCCGACACCGGCGCCGATGACATCGCCGAGCGGATGCACGCCATGGCAACGATCGAGCCGCGTGCGGCGCTCGAGGGCCACCAGGCTCTTGGCGCGATGCTGAGCAAGCTCGACGCGCTGTCGCCGCAGCAGCGCACCGCGCTCGTGCTGCGTTATGGCCACGACTTGCCGGTCGCCGAGGTCGCCGGGCTGCTCGGCGTCGAGCTCGCGACCGTGAAGACACATCTCGTTCGCGGTCTCGCGCGCCTGCGCGATCTGATGGAGGAGCACCGATGATGACCACCTGTGATTCTGTTGCGGAGCGCGTTGCGCTCGGAGAACCCCTCGGCGAGCTCGCGGAGCACGCGGCGAGTTGCGACCGCTGCCGCGGCGTCGTCGCACTGCCCGCAAAGCTCGGTGCAACTCGTCACGACATAGATCCGGGTCTCGGCTTCGCGGCGCGGATGACCGTCGGTGCGCAGAACCGGATCGCGGTTCGCCATCGTCGCCGCGTGGCCACCGGGCTCGCGGCATCGGTCGCTGCGGGTGCGCTCGCGGTATTCCTGTTTACGCGGACCTCGGGTCATGCGCCGGCCCCGACGCCCGTCGCGACCGACACCACGCAGAGGCCGCCGGATCCAGTGGTCGAGCCGACCACCGATGAAGATCTCGCCGCTCTGATCAAGCTTGCCGACGTCGATCGATCGAGCCGACTGGCGGCAGATTGGTCGCAGATCGAAAAGCCATTGCGGCCATATCGCAAGCTGCTCCAGGGAGTCAGGCCATGAGTCGCGCACGTTCCTTGTTCTCGATGATCGTGCCGTCGATGATCGCCGGTGGATTGCTGTTCGGCAGCGCGTTCGGTCACGCAGCCGCGGGCGATCCGAGCTTCGGGTACTGGCCCGCTGCCAGCGATGCGACCGCGCCCGCCAAGGGGGCCGCTGCGAAGCCTCCCCCGACCCCGTCGAGGCCGCCGAGAGCCCCGACACCTCCTCCTCCGCCGCCGCCGATGCCAGGCCAGGTCGGTGGATTCTCGATCGACACGATCAAGCACCAGGTGATCGCTCAGCTCGAGGGCGTCCGGATGTCGATCAAGGGCAACCCGAGCATCCCGAAGGACGTGCGCGACAAGATCACCGCGCGACTCGACAAGGTGCGCGTGGCGGTCGACAAGCGCATGTCGAATCTCAAGGCCACCGACTTCGACAAGCTCGAGGACGAGATGGAGAAGATGGGCGAGGAGATCGAGGAGGCGATGGAGGGCCTCGAGGAGGAGATGGAGAAGGTCGGCGAGAAGCTTGGCAAGGACATCGCCAAGCAGGTCGCCAAGGACCTCGGCAAGATGGACTTCGACTTCGACTTCGATTTCGACGATGACCACGGTCACAACGTGCCGATGGCACCGAACGTCGATATCGACGACGACGATATGAAGGAAGCGATCAGCGACCTCAAGGATCTCGCACTCAACCCCGGGCAGCGCACCCAGATCACGAAGCTGCGCACCGACTCGGACAAGGCCGTCGCCGTCGCGAGGAAGCAGCTCGATGACCTGTCCGCCAAGCTGCGCACCGCTCTCGGCAATCCGGCGACCCCCGATGCGGAGATCACGCGGCTCGTCGATCAGATCAGCGCGCAGGAGGCGGTGATCCGCAAGTCGCGGATCCTCGCGTGGGCACAGGCGCGTCGGGTGCTCGATGACGGACAGCGCAAGAAGATCGAGGACGCGGCGAAGAAGAAGACCAAGTAGCGCCGTGGTATAGGTTCCGGGCGATGTCGAGCGCCCCGAAGTTGATCGTCGCGACGCTCGCGGCGCTTCTGTGCGGCGCTTGCTCCGGCAAGTCGGACACCAAGCCGCCGGTCGAGTCGCCGCCGCCCACCGTTCCGATCGATGCAGGGGTCTCGAACGCGGGCCCCACCGTCACGTTCGACCCGAACAGCGGTCACCTCGACGAGGACCCGAGCACCTCGGTGGGAGTTCGCCCCGCGGCTCGCCGCGCAACGCGGCCGATCGAGATCGTGCTGCGCTCGAGCCCGAATGGCGCGCGCGTGTTCGTCGACGGCGAGGATCGCGGCATCACACCCATGCTGTGGCAGGGCGACACCGGCGAGCACGCGTTCACCTTCGTCAAGAAGGACCACGCCATGGCGCGGTACCGATTCTGGGCGATCACGAGCGGCATCGTCCATGCGCGGCTCGAGCCGGTCGCCGAGGAGATCAAGAGCGGCACCCCGCCGCCCGAGCTGGTCTCTCCACCCCTCTCGGCTCCGCCGACCCTGGTCTCGCCCGATGCAGCAACCCCCAAGGCCGTGGTGCCGCCGGACGCAGCGCCGCTCGGACCCTCGCCCACGGATGCCGCCGCCCCCCCTCCGATCGACGCTCCGGCGGGTTCCCCGGTCGGTCCGTCGAACTGAGGGGCCCGAGCGCAACCTATGGTCTCGCGCTCCGCGCGCCGCAAGGCGGAAGGAGCGCGAGCACCTTGGACCGAGGGTCCCCCTTTAGTGGCAATGCTGGTCAGTTAAGGTCGTTCGTGCACGTGCA
>JACCQV010001136.1 GCA_013813945.1 Deltaproteobacteria bacterium
ACCCCGATCGTGCCGGTCATCCGGGCGACGGCATCGGCCGCAAATACGGCGTTGGCCTCGTCGCGGACGTCGATCACCCTGATCCCTCGGGCGTGGGCGCCCGTAAGGATGGGAGAGATGTGCCCTCCGCACAGGGTGAACAAGTGCGTCGCACCGTGGCGCGCGAGAACTTCAGCAATCAGATCACCGCCGTGGGCCATGCCGGGCAGTCTCGCGCGCCGTGCTAGCCTGGGAAAGGGTCTGCGGTGTCGAACCTTGTCCTCTACTCCATCCCGGCGTTCATCGTCCTGGTGCTCCTCGAGCTGGCCTGGGCGCGCAAGCACCCCGAGGTCCAGGGGTACGAGACCCGGGACACGTTCACGAGCCTGTCGTTCGGCCTGATCAATGTCGGGATCTCGGCGGGCGCGAAGTTCCTCTCGATCCCGATGTTCGCCCTGCTCTACGAGCACCGGGTCGTCGACATCGTCGCCGCACTCGGTGCCTGGTCCTGGCTCGTGCTCCTGTTCGCGGAGGACCTCTGTTACTACTGGTTCCACCGCCTGCACCATGAAGTGCGGGTGCTGTGGGCGGCGCACGTCAATCACCACTCGAGCCAGCACTACAACCTGTCGACCGCGCTGCGGCAGCCGCTGCTGACCCCGTTCACCGGGCCGATCTTCTGGGCGCCGCTCGCACTCGTCGGGTTTCCGCCCGCCATGATCCTGACCGCGCAAGCAGTGTCCCTGCTCTATCAGTTCTGGCTACACACCGAGGCAGTCGATCGGCTCGGTCCCCTCGAGTGGATCATGAACACGCCGTCCCACCACCGGGTCCATCACGGCAAGAACATCCCGTACCTCGACAAGAACCACGCCGGCATCTTCATCCTCTGGGACCGCCTGTTCGGGACGTTCGCGCGCGAGGAGGAGAAGGTGGTCTACGGCCTGACCACGGACATCAAGACGTTCAATCTCGCCAAGGTCGGCTTTCACGAGATCGGAGCGATCAGCCGCGATGTGGCGCGCGCACCGACCCTCGGAGCGAAGCTTGGCTACCTGTTCGCACCTCCGGGCTGGAGTCACGACGGCTCGACCCAGACCGCGACGCAGCTCCAGCGCGCGCTCCGGCGCTGACCGGTTCAGGTAGCGCTGCGTAGATCGTAGAGCTCGCGCAGCGCGGCGCGCACGTTGCCCGCGTGACGAGCGAACAGCACCTCGCGATCCACCGCGAGCGCAGCGACCGGCGCCCCCGTGAGCTCGCCGACGAGCTCCTCGAGAAGCTCCGGCGAGGTCGTGAGCGATGCCAGCGTCGGTAGCCATCCAGGCGCGTGCAGCGTGCCGATCACGGTGGCAGTACGGGTCCGGCGCGCCACCCACCAGCGATCGAGCCGCGGCAACAGGTCCGCACCATCGATGCAGACGACATCGTCTGCGTGGATCGCGCCGAGCTCGGCACGGTGAGCCGACGACAACCGGCGCGCATCGCGACGCAGCTGGACCCACACGGTTCGGTACCCGAGCGAACGTCCATGCGCCGCGACCTCGAACAGCAACGTCGTCTTGCCGCTGCCCTCCGCACCTACGAGCGCGCTCGTGCGCAGCTGGACTGCGCGGGTCCACAACGCGCCAACGTCGCCGCCACGAAACCGGAGCGCGTGCAACCGATCGACGGCGAACGGATTGTCACGCGCCCGCAAGCCGGACTTCCTTGCCGCCGGGCGCGATCACGATCTCGGTCTCGAAGACGCCGCCTGCGGTGTCCTCGACGCGCACGTAGTAGGTCAGCGAGATCAGGGTCCCGGAGAAGCTCACCGGTTGCTCGGGTGCCGTCAGCGCGAACCGCGCCTCGCACGCCTGATCCGCGATCACCAGGGGCGCTCGCGCGACGATCTCGGTGTCTGTGTCGCCCTTGCCCGAGGTCTTCCAGCGCAGCAGGACCTCGAGCGACTCGACGGTCGCCGACCACCGCACGACCCCGGTGATCGGATCGCCCGGGTCGACGGCCAACGCATCGAGGTGCAGCGTCAGGTCGGCGATCACGCCGCCACCTTCCGGCGTACCCGACGGTGGGCCACGACCCCGAGGTCGAACTCGTCCTCGATGTCAGACCAGCTCGGAATCTCACCGCGAACGATGCGAGCGGATCACGGCGTGGGCCGCCGGAAGACGAGTGCGTCCCTCGGCGTGCCCGGCAGCTTGACCTCGATCAGCTGATCGAGCCGGTGCAGAAGCAACCACACCCCGAGCTCGTTCGCATGCAGACCGTCGAGCGCGACCAGCGTTTGCGCGGGG
>JACCQV010001153.1 GCA_013813945.1 Deltaproteobacteria bacterium
CCACCGCAGTCCTCGGGCGGACACGCTCGCGCGCCTGCGATGCACCGCGGCGCCGGCGACTCGCCCGGTGTGACCTTCTCGACCAGGACATTGTGAACCCAGTTGTCTCCGAAATCGTAGGTGTAGCTGAACCGATCCTTCTCGCCTACCAGCCGTTCCAGCGTGTACTTCTTTTCCGGCTCCATCTCGGGTCCGCCCCAGCCGTCGCGATCGGGTACGCCGAACTCGGTGCCGTGAATTGCGAACGAGTGAAGATGGCAGTCGTACCAGCCCATCGCATCGTTGAGCACGCGGTGAAGACGTTCGAGCGTGAGGTTTCCGGGAACGAGGACGCGGCGCCAGAGCGGCGGCTTGGTCCCGCGCAACGTGACCTTGAGCTGGTACGTGTTCGACACCGCTGCACCGTATCGCGCCGGCCTGACACCCAACCTGCACGCGACACGGCCGAGCGAAGCCCGCGTTCTTCCACCAGAACGACTCGAATCTTCTGCCGCCGCTGCGGATTCACGGTTTCAGCGCGTAGTCGCGCTCGACGATGTCGCCGAGCGGAGGGCCTTTCCAGTACGGCGCGATCCAACGCGGGCTGCGATCACGCCAGGTGTCGGATGCGCGACGCCAGTGGCCCCGGACCATGAAGCGCGAGAACAGCGCGCCCTGATCGCGATCGCGCTGGAGCTGCCGTAGTGCGCGGACTTGCCGGATCGGGATCTTTCCGGGCAGGTGCCAGACTTGCTCCTCGGTGCGGTCCGGTGGGGTGACGAAGAGCGTGAGGAGCGTCGACGAGATGATGCCGCCGATCACCACGGTCGCGAGCGGGCGTTGCACCTCCGATCCGATACCGGTGTTCAGCGCCATCGGGACGAAGCCGAGGCTCGCGACCAGCGCCGTCATCAACACCGGTCGCAATCGTCGCTCGGCCGCTTGGCGCACGGCCTGGTCGACGCGGAGCCTCCCGGCGATGAAGGAACGGAACGTCGACACGAGGACCATGTCGCCGAGGACCGCGACGCCGGAGAGCGCGACGAAGCCGACCCCTGCCGAGACGCTGAGCGGGATGTCCCGCAGCCACAGCGCGAAGCCCCCGCCGATCGCGGCGAACGGGACCCCTGTGAACACGCGCACCGCATCGAGGATCCGACCGTAGGTGAAGTAAAGCAGGACGAAGATCAGCGCGAGCGCGACCGGCACGACGACCATCAGCCGGAGCTTTGCCGCCTCGAGATGCTCGAACTGGCCGCCGAAGCGGAGGTAGTAGCCCGGCGGTAGCGAGACCTTGGCATCGATATCGCGTCGCGCTTGCGCGACGAACGTTCCGATGTCGCGGCCACGCACGTTCGCCTGCACGACGATCCGACGCTTGCCGAGCTCGCGCTGCACGGTCGACGGTCCTTCGACGGTCTTGATCGTGGCGAGCTGCGCGAGCGGGATTCGATCCCCGTTTGCCGCGGTCACGAGGATCCGGCCGACCGCGACGGGGTCGGTTCGATAGACATCGGCGATCCGCACGGTGATAGGGAACCGCCGGTCGCCGTCCTGAAGCTCGCCGACCTCGTAGGTGCCGAGCGCGCGCACAACGTCCAGTACGTCGTCCTTCGCAATTCCGTGGCGAGACGTAGCGTCAGAGCTGACCTGAATCTGCAGGATGGGCAGGCCCGTCACCTGCTCGGTAACGACGTCGGCGGAACCGTCGATGCTCTTGAGTACGCGTTCGATCTCGGCGGCCTTGTCGCGGAGCACGTCGAAGTCGTCGCCGAACAGCTTCACACCGACGTCGGAGCGCACGCCTGCGATCATCTCGTTGACGCGCATCTCGATCGGCTGCGTCATCAGGGCCCGCATGCCGGGCATCACCTCGAGCTCGCGCTGGATCTCCACAACCAGCTCATCCTGCGTGCTCGCACGCTTCCACCCGCTGCTCGGCGTCAGGGTCACGAACACGTCCGACAGCTCCACGCCCATGGGATCGGTCGCGATCTCCGCGCTGCCGCTGCGGGTCCACACGCGCTCGATCTCGGCCGGGAACTTCTCCAGCAGCGTGCGTTCGATCTGGGTTCCGTAACGAACCGACTCGTCGAGCGAGATCGACGCGAGGCGCACGGTGTTGATCACGACCGTGCCTTCGCGCAGCCGAGGTACGAAATCGGACCCGAGCTGGGTCGCGAGAAACACCGCGTTCCCGAGCAGGAGGACGGCAATCCCGACCACGATCCAGCGCGCACGGAGCGCGGCTTCGAGTGC
>JACCQV010001169.1 GCA_013813945.1 Deltaproteobacteria bacterium
TGAGTCGGCGAGGCACTCGCGTCGAGGCTACGCCGACGTCAGGCCGCCGTCGACGACCATCACCGAGCCGGTCGTGAACGACGCCGCATCCGAGAGCAGATACACCGCCGCGCCTGCGACCTCCGCCGGCTGGGCGTGACGGGCGAGCGGGGTCCGGTTGACGACATGGTCGCGCAGCATCGGGTTGCCGACGATGGCAGCGGCAAACCTGGTCTCGACGAGCCCGGGCGCGATCGCGTTGACCCGGATCTGCGAGCCACCGAGCTCGAAGGCGAGCGTCTGCGTCATGCTGATCACGGCCGCCTTGGTCGCGCCGTAGATGCCCTGCATCGGCGCCGCACGGATTCCGGCGACGCTCGCGATGTTGACGATCGACGCACCGCCACCGCGCGCACGCGCGTGCTTGACGAGAGCGCGCGCGCCGTAGAGGTACCCACGCACGTTGACCTCGAACGTCTTGTCGATCGCGGCATCCGGCGTGTCGATCATCGGGCCGAAGTACGGGTTCGTCGCGGCGTTGTTGACCCAGCCGTCGACGCGACCGAGCTTCTCCACCGCCTTCGCGAGCATCGCCTCCACTTCGTCGGCCTTGCCGGTGTGGCAGGCGATGGCGAGCGCGCGTTCGCCGAGTGCACCGGCGACGCGATCGAGATCTGCTTGCTTGCGCGAGGCAAGCACGACGCGAGCCCCGGCATCGACGCACGCACGTGCGATCGCCTCGCCGATGCCACGACTCGCGCCGGTGACGACGATGACCTTGTCCTTGAGCATGACGGCGAGGCTATCATCCTCGCCGCTGCAGGGTCAGGGCAGGGTCAGGGCAGCCGGCGGCTGAAGATCGAGAACGGCAGCGAGCGGTTTCCTTCCATCGCCAGGCTCGTGGTCACGGCGATGACGGAGGCCGTCGACAGCAAGTTGACGAGGCCGACGCCCGTGACCACCTTGCGGAGGCGATCGACCGACGGCTGATCCTCGACGCTGCTGCGCATCTCGAGCTGCCGAGTTTTCTTGCCGAGGATGCGGCCGATGATCGTCGACGCGATGCCGGTGACGAGGCTGGCCACGATCAGGCCGTCCTTGACCAGCGTCATCTTGCGCGCGCGAGGGCTGACCTCGTAGCCGCTGAGCATCTTGCGACCGACGAACCACGTCGCGGCAAACAGACCGTGCGCCGCGAGGTTCACCCATCCGAACTTCCGCCACGCGGCGTCGGCAACGAGCATCCGCTCCTGTTCATCGCCGAGGCGCTCCTCGAGCGCCGGGCGAAGTGCTTGCTGGCCGAACAACGTTCCACCGATCGACGCTGCGAGGCCGATGTTATGAGCGATCCAGGCTGTTGAGCTGAGAGTTGTCATGACGCTGTGTGTTGCAACTCTTGCTCCTGCACAGCACGCTCATCACACGCGAGCGCGGCGCGTAGGACGCTGGAAGCTCGTGCGTCGACGCGCGCTGGCGCGTGCATGACGCGAGCTTCGTTCTCTCGTACCCAGAGAACTCTCGTACCCAGAGAATCGCGCAACGATCAGAAGCGGCCTGACAGCATCATGCCGGTCGTGCCGTCACTGACGGTCGGCGTGATCGTCATGCTCCCGACGATGTCGTTGCGAACGAGCACGCGCTTCTTCGTCGTCAGGCCGTAATACAGCATGATCGCTCCCGCGGTCTGTGCGGCACCGAGGCCGAACAGGAACACGCGGAGCGTCGCGCTGTCGGTCTGCGTCATCTGAAGGAACGGTCCTGCGACCGGGATCCACATCGACGCAGCCTCGTTGGAACCGCTCGACACGTCCTCGCCGATCGCGGCGCTCAGCACCGAGATGCCGTACGAGACACCGAACGAGACACCGCCACCGATCAACAGCCCCTTGCGCTTGCGATGGACCATCGTGTAGCCGAGTGGAATCGGGCGCTCGAAATCGAAGTCGGTGATCTCTTCGGGGCCCGACATCGCGACGCTCTGTGGAACGTACGTGGTCTGGGTCGTCTGCGAGAGCGGCGCCGTGTAGACAGGCTGGATGGTCGGCGGCGGCGGAGGCTGGTCGTCGTCGTAGTCCTGCGCGGACGCCGAGGTCGGCGCGAACATCAGCGCGGCAAGCGGAAGAACGAGAAGAAGGTGTTTGGTGCTCGAAGCCATGAGGTCCCCCAGGTAGCGATGTTCGTCGAAGCTGTCAGAAGCGGCCGGACAGCAGTGCGCCCGTCGCACCATTGCCGGCCATCGGCGTGATGGTCATGCTACCGACGATGTCGTTGCGGACGAGTACGCTCTTCTTCGTCGTCAGCCCGTAGTACAGCATGATCGCGCCAGTGGTCTGCGCGGCACCGAGGCCGAACAGCAGTACCCGTCCCGTTGCGCTATCGGTCTGCGCCATCTGGAGGAACGGACCGGCGACCGGGATCCACAGCGCGGCCAGCTCGTTCTCGCTGCCGTCGTACTGCGACGCATCCGAGGCGGCCGCGGCGAACAGGACCCCGTACATATAGGACACGCCGAGCGTGACACCGCCGCCGATCAGGAGACCCAGGCGCGGGCGCTTCACGACCGAGTAGCCCGCGGGAATCGGCCGCTCGAAATCGAAGTCGTCGATCTCTTCCGGACCGGACATCGCGACGCTCTGCGGAACGTACGTGGTCTGGGTCGTCTGCGAGAGCGGCGCCGGATAGACGGGCTGCTGCATCGGCTGCGGGGGAGGTGGTGGATCCGCGTAGTCCTGGGCCGCGGCCGGGCTCGCGGCGAACACCAAAGCCGCGATCGGCAGCGCGGCCAGTACCAGACGATTGGTAGATCTCGAAACCATTCCCGCCCCCTGTAGCGATAGCCGTGCCAGCTCCGCCTCGTGCTTAATCACGCACTTCGACCCTCCACACTGTACGAGATCGTTGATGACCTGACACCGAAATCACACCTGCGACCGCTTTCTGCCGCCTTGGTGTTCTGTACGATCGATCGATGCGTAAACTGTCCCTACCGTTCGTCCTGGTCGTGTTCGTCGGCTGTCAGGCCCAGGTCTCGTGCGGCAAGAACAAGAACCTCGACATGACCAAGGGTCGGGAGTTCGTCTCGTCCAAGCTCGAGCGCGACGTGGGTCAGAAACCCACCGCGGTGACCTGCCCGGAGACCGTAAAGCCCGAGAAGGGGGCGACCTTCGAGTGCACGGCAACGTTCGGCAAGGCGAACGCGACCGTCAAGCTCGTGCAGGATGACGACAAGGGCGGCGTGACGATCACGGCGGTGACCGGCATCCTGATCGCCGCGAGGCTCGAGAAGCAGATCGCAGACGGCCTCGGCAAGAAGCACAACGTCCACCTCGAGGTCGCGTGCGGCGAGCGCATCCGGCAGTCGGTCAAGGGTGATCGGTTCCATTGCGACGCGAAGGATGCGAAGGGACAGAGCGCGAAGATCGCGGTCGAAGTCGAGAACGACGACGGCAAGGTCGTCTACAAGGTCGAGCCGCAGCAGGGCGCGTCTCCGGTGACGCCCGAGGCGCCCGAGCCGGTCGCGCCGAACTAGATCCTCGTCGGGGTTGACGCGGCGCGTAAGTGTGGCCATACACTGAATGACGGTTCATTCACCCCGCGAGGCTACCGATGGCGAACCAGAATTATTACAAGGCGAACCTCCGCGACCTGACGTTCCTCCTGTTCGAGCAGTTCAAGCTCGACGAGCTGCTCGGCAAGGAACCGTTCGCGAACTGGGGCAGGGACGAGGTCCTCGCGGTCATCGAGGAGGCCTACGGCTGGGCGCAGAAGCACCTCGGTCCGATCAACGCCTCGGGTGATGCCGAAGGGTGTCGCCTCGATAACGGTCAGGTCCGCGTGCCGGCTGGTTTCAAGGAGGCGTGGAAGGCGATGGCCGACGCCGGCTGGCGCACCCTCGCGATCGACGAGAAGCACGGCGGCCAGGCCGGTCCGTTCACGCTCGCGATGATGGTCGAGGAGTTCATGTGCGGCTCGAACACGAGCTTCAACATGTATCCGGCGCTGACCCAGGGCGCGGCCGAGGTGATCCTCGCCTTCGGCACCGAAGCCGAGATCGCGACCTACGTTCCCAACATGTTCAACGGCACCTGGGCCGGCACGATGTGCCTGACCGAGCCACAGGCCGGCAGTGACGTCGGTAGCGCCACCACCACCGCCGTGAAGCGGCCCGATGGTCAGTACAACATCAAGGGCACGAAGATCTTCATCTCCGGCGGCGACCAGGACATGACGGCGAACATCATCCACATGGTGCTCGCGCGCACGCCCGACGGGCCGCCGGGCACCAAGGGCCTGTCGCTGTTCATCGTCCCGAAGGTGCGGCCCGACGGCACGCCGAACGACGTCGCCACCGCGGGCATCGAGCACAAGATGGGCATCCGCGCGTCGTCGACGGCGCAGCTCGTGTTCGGCGACAACAACGACTGCATCGGCGAGCTGATCGGTGACGTGGAGAACAAGGGCATGTCCCAGATGTTCCACCTGATGAACTACGCGCGCATCGGGGTCGGCCTGCAGGGCCTCGCGCTCGCCTCGTCGGCCTACCTCAACGCGCTCGAGTACGCGAAGGACCGCAAGCAGGGCAGCTCGATCAAGCAGTGGAAGGATGCGACCGCGCCGCGCGTGCCGATCATCGAGCACCCGGACGTTCGCCGCATGCTGCTCGACATGAAGTCCAAGGTCGAAGGCATCCGCGCACTCGCGGTGAAGCTGACGATGCACCTCGATCGCCAGGCCGCGATCGACAAGACCGGCGGCGACAAGCTGCAGTCCGAGTATCACCAGGGCCAGGTCGATCTGCTGGTCCCGCTGATCAAGGCGTACGCCAGCGATCAGGCGTTCGCGATCTGCGCGACCGCGATCCAGGTCTACGGTGGCGCGGGCTACCTCAAGGACTGGCCCGTCGAGCAGTACGCGCGCGACGCGAAGATCTTCTCGATCTACGAGGGCACCAACCACATCCAGGCGATGGATCTCGTCGGGCGCAAGCTGATGCAGCGCGGCGGGGCAAACGTCCAGGCGTTCGGCAAGGACGTCGGTGCGTTCATCGCCGCGAACAAGGATCACGCGACGCTCAAGGACGCCGTCGCGGTGCTCGGCCAGGCGATGGAAGCGTTGACCGCGACCGGCGGCAAGTTCGCGCAGTGGTTCGGCGGCGGCAAGATGGAGATGGTGCCGACCGTGGCGAACCGGTTCCTCGAGATGATGTCGGAGACCGTCGTCGGCTGGCTGCTCCTCGAGCAGGCGGTGATCGCCGAGGCGGCCGGCGCCAAGCTCGCGGCGGATCATCCCGATCGCGCGTTCTACGACGGCAAGCGGTTCGGTGCGCTGCACTTCGCGTACAACACGCTGCCGGGCGTCGCCGCGAAGGCGCAGCTGATCGCACGCGAGGATCGCACCGCGCTCGACATTCCGGTCGCCGCGTTCGCGCCGGGCTGAGCGGCGACCCGAAACTGAGCGCGTCGAGTGTGGGTGCGGTTCGCTTGAGACAAACTCCGCCCTGTCGAGCGATGAAGTCGTCGAAGCTCACCGTCGCCACGCTGCGAACCCATGCGCGAGACGCCCTGGTGGGTCTAGGCTGGAAGATCGGGTTCGCGCAGCGATCCAGATCCGCGCCCCCCTTGGCGCGACTCGTCCGCGGTGCGAACGAGCGGTCTGAGCGTTCCGGTTACGCCCTGAGCTCGAGCGCGCGAATGATCGCGGCCGCTACATCGGACATGCGATCGACACCGAGACGACGCCCGAGTGGTTCCGACGCGAGTCGAGATTTACGGATCGTCGCCGGCTGCTCGCACTTCAAGACAGTCGGGTGTGCGACCCCGCCTTCGCCCTTTCGCAGCACCACGTGCCAGGGCCCAACTCGGATCATCGTGCTCGCGGGAATCACCACGATGTCGCTCGCGAGCGCGTTACGCAGATCCGGTGATACGACGAGGACCGGCCGCCGCTTGGGATCGTCGGGAAGGTGACACCAGTACAAGCGGCCGCGTTCGAACATCTCATCGTCTCCGCGATCGTGGTTTACGTTGCGGCGATGCCACGTAGCGAGCTGGCGCTTCTCTCGCGAGCACTGCGGAGAGCTCCGACGCCGAAAGCTCCGCCCATGCATCATCGTTCGTGCGCTCATCCTTCGTGACCGCCGCGTAGTACTCGCGGATCGCCGTCTCGTGTTGGTGTCGGCTCCATCTCCGGACGGCTTCCTCGATCACCGCGCTCCTCGATCCGAGCTCGGGTGATCGTCCGACGGCACGGTCCACGTGGGCCAGAAGCCTGGCGTCGAGCGTGACCGTGAGGCGTGCCTTCATACGAGATAATCATACTCGGAAGTATGACGTTCGGCGACCCGTACCCGTTCCCCGGCGTCGGCGCTACGGCTTGCTCAGTCGACCGTTCGCCGCGTGGGCGCCTGTTCGCGTTCACCGCCTCTCGCGGCAGAAAGGTGTGGCCGCGTTTCCAGCGCGGAGGTCCGGCAGCGTGAATGTTGCCCTGCCTACTTCCGCCGTCATATTGACTAAGTCTAAGCCTTAGCTAAACTTGAGAAATGGCCACGAAGCTGGTCTCCGTTCACGAAGCGAAGACCCATCTGTCACGCTTGCTCCAGCAGGTAATCTCCGGTGAGACGATCGTGATCGCACGCTCGGGTCGCCCTGTCGCCCGCCTCGTTCCAATCGAGAGACCGATGACGGCTCGCTCGCCCGGGAACGATGATGTCCGGATGCATGCGGACTTCGATGAGGTTCCGCCGACGATCAGACGCGCGTTCGGGCTTCCTGCTGGCAAGCGGCGCAGAGGTCGGTGATGCGGATCCTGCTCGACACCAATGCGTTCTTGTTCTGGACCGCCGGAGCCAAGAAGCTCACCGTGCGTGCGCGGAAGGTCATCGAGAACCCTCGCAACGAGATCCTGCTCAGCGCTGTGTCGTCCTGGGAGATCGCGATCAAGCATTCGCTCGGAAAGCTCGTCCTACCCGAGCCACCGAAAAAGTTCGTCCTTGCCCGACTCGCGCGGCACTCGATCGCAGGTCTCGCGTTCGAGCACTCCGATGCGCTGGCCGTGGCCGACCTTCCCGACCACCATGACGATCCCTTCGATCGTGCGCTGATCGCACAGGCACTGGAACGCGACCTCGCGGTCGTGACCTCGGACGATCGATTCGAGGCGTACGGGGTGGCGGTCGAGTGGTGACGGGTACGCGTGCGAACGTCGCACCTCACGGACCAACGCGCGCCTGAGGTCATGATCCGTGGCATCGTTCACCGCGATGCGCACGCTCCTCGCGATCTTCCTGGTGGCCGCTTGCGCGAAGCCGCGCGCGCCGGGGGCGGTGCCGCCAGCGAAACCGGAGCCGATCGCTCGCGCGCCCTCGTGCACCGAT
>JACCQV010001195.1 GCA_013813945.1 Deltaproteobacteria bacterium
CGCGAAGGTAACCGGCGTGGTGCCGAGCGGCTTGCGTTCCGCGCCGAGAAATACGGCTGCGCTGGCCGGCTTGGATGCGAGCGATAGCTGGATCGTCGACGCGACCGGCTTCGGTGGCGGCGGAGCAGGCAGGGCGACCGGAGCGGGCGCGGCGAGCGGAGCGGGCGCGGTCTTCGCGGCGGCGGGCTCGCTGCGCGGCCAGAAGTGGATCAGTGCCGCCGCCGCGGCGATCGCAAACGCCGGCAACATCTGAACGAGCCGTCGGGGACGACGCGCTGTGCTCGGCGGCGCGACCTCGACGGGAGGCTCGCTCGCCATCCGCCCCGATTCGCTCGCCATTCGCCCCGGTTGGCTCGCCAGGCGACCGGACTGACTCGCCGCGCGACCGGACTGCGTGACCATGCGATGCGGCCCGGTGGCAGTCGCTGCGCGGGTCACGGTGACGACGCGGCCCGTCAGCTGCACCGGTGCGTCGGCGCGCAACGCCTCGGCGACCTCGTCGGCCGTCGCGAATCGATCCTCGACTTCCTTTTCGAGGCACTTCATGACGACCGTCTCGAGCACCTTGGGCAGCGGCTCCTCGCGACGAACCGACGGTGGCACCACCGCCTCGGAGACATGGGCACGCAGGATCGCTGCGACGGACGTTCCGTTGAACGGCGTGACCCCCGTGAGCAGCTCGTACATCAGGATGCCGAGCGCGTAGATATCGGACGCCGTCCCGACCTCCTTGCCCGCGATGATCTGCTCGGGCGCCATGTACTGAGGCGTGCCCATCGTCATGCCGTCGCGCGTCAGCCCATCGCCTTCTTTGATGAACTTCGCGACACCGAAGTCGAGCAGCTTGCTCATCTCCTTGCCGTCGCGCTGGATCACGAAGACGTTATCGGGCTTGAGGTCGCGATGGATGATGTTGACCTTGTGCACCGCAGCCAGCGCGCCGGCGACCTGCTGGCCGATCCGAGACACCCGCTCGGGGTCGAGCACGCGCTCGCGGCTCATCACCGTGCGCAGGTCCTCGCCCTTGAGCAACTCCATGAGCATGTAGTGCTCGCCGTCGGCCGTGGTGACGAAGTCCTCGACCTCGATGATGTTCGCGTGCCGGATCTCGTTGACCGCGCGTGCCTCGTTGAAGAACCGGGTCACCACCTCGGTGTCGACCACATCGGGGTGCAGGAGCTTGAGCGCGACCTTGCGGCCGAGCCGCACATGCTCCGCCTCGTACACCGTGCCCACACCGCCCTCGCCGAGTACGCGCAGCACACGGTAGTTGCCGATCACATGGCCGAGCCGCGACGGACGAGCCCCTTCGTCCGCTGCCAGCATGAGCATGCTCCCGTCGTCGGGGCATTCGGTCAGCTCGGACGGATAGTCTTTCGAGCAGACGACGCAGAGCTTCCGGTGGTCAGATCCCAAGGTGGCCGTCGGTCAGTATACCATCGGGCTCGTGGCACGCGCCGACAGCGTCGACGAGCGGGGCACCAAGGCGGGGCCTCCTGTGGGCAAGGTCCCCACCGAGCCCATGCGCCACACCGGGTCCTTGACGGTTATCGTCGTCTATGTGATCGCGACCACCGCGCTGGCCTGGGCGATCTACGAGCGCTTCGTTCGTTAGCCGTCGTCGGGATCCGCTGCCGTCTCGGGCGCGGTGAACTGGGTCTCCGACAGCCGGGCGACCGCGGTCGCGAGGTTGACGACCTCGACAGACGGCGGCGCGTTGCGCTGGAGCATGAACGTGCAGGTCGCGCACGACGTCACGACCATGCCGCCGCCCGCGGACTGGACTTCCGCGAGTCGGCGCTTGGCCATCTGATCGGCGACAGCGGGCATGGTCTTTGGCAACAGACCGCCGCCACCGCAGCACTCGGTGTCGGTCTTGTTCCACGCGAACTCGCGGAGCTCGGCGAGCTGAGACAGCGCGCGGCGCGGCTGATCGACGACGCCGTTGTAGCGCGCGTGATAGCAGGGGTCATGGTAGTAGACCGACTTGCGGTTGAGCGGACACGCGAGGTTCTGTGCCGCCGGCGCGAGGACATCGGCGAGTGAAACGATCTCGGTGCGCAAGTTCACGCCCTCGGCGGCGTACTGCGAGCGCATCGCGTAGAGGCACGCGGAGCAGTTGATCGCGACCTTCTTGAACCCGCGCAGCGACGCCGCCACTCGCCCGGCGTGCCAGCGGAACAGATCACGATGGCCGGCGGCTAGCAGCGGATAGCCCGCGCACGCTTGAGGGGCCTCGACGATCTTGACCTCCTCGAGACCGACCCGCTCGAACAGTGCCATCGCCGCGGAGATGTCGCCGGCGCCCTTGTCGATCGCGTCGCACCCCGGCCAGTAACCGAGCTCGCCCTCGGTCGCGAGCTGATCGGGGAACATCGTCGCGAGCTGCGCCGACAGCCGCTGCTCGCGCGCACGGAAGCGTTCGCTGTATCCGGTGAGCGCGGGATGCGGAACGCCCTGTGCGACGGCCGCCGCGCGCCCGGTGAGCAGCACGAGTCCGGGCTCGTTCGCGTGGTCGCAGTACATCGTGCAGTGGCGACACCCGGTGCACGCCCACAGTGGATCGGTGGCCTCGTCGGTCCACTCGCTGCGCCCCAGCCGCAGCTGGTTCATCCGGTCCATCTTGACCTGCGGGATGTACGTCTCCCGGCCGCTCGCCGTCGAGACCGGGCAGGCGTGCCGGCACATCTTCGGGCAGAACGTGCAGTAGTCGAGCTGCTTCGCGACCGAGCCAGCCGAGAACGGCCCGCGCGGATCATCCGTCTGGGACATCTCCCGTGATGGTAGCGCTAATTGCTCGGCTTCGCCGGCCACTGCGCCGCGCGCTCTGCGAGCGCGCCCGTTCGCTGCGCGCACGGCGGCCCCCTTCGGGGTCCGGGCTTCAGTTTAGCCCGACGACGCGCTCTCGGAGCTGCGAGAGATCGCGAGCGATGCGCGGATTGCTGGGCTCCAGCACGGCGAGGCGCTCGAGGACATCGAGCGAGCGGGGCAGGTCGCCGTTCCGGCCGTAGATACCGGCGAGGTTGACCAGCATGCGCGACAGGATCTGACGCTTGCTCGCGGCGGCGATGACGCTCGGCTCGAGGATCGCGTCGGGCGTCGTCGTCTTCTTGAGGAGCGCCTCGAGATCCGCGGGCGTCAGGGTCCGGCCGCCGGAGAACGGGTCGAGAAACAGCCAGGCGTCCTCGATCGCGACGCGGACGAGGAAGTGGCCGGGGAAGTTCACGCCCTGCGACAGCACACCCACCCGGCGCGAGACCTCGAGATAGAGCACCGACAAGGAGATCGGGATCCCCGTGCGGCGATCGAGCACGTCGCACAGGAAGCTGTTGCGCGGATCGTAGTAATCGTTCGTGTTGCCGCAGAAGCCGAGCCGGTCGAACAGGCAGTCACTGATCGCGCGCGCCCGACCGATTCCGCTGCTCGCATTCGCAACCTCAGGAGCCGTCCGCTCGGCGATATCGTCGAGGGTGGAGCGATACTCCATCAGGTTTCGCTCGGGATAGTCCCAGGCCCCGATCAGGAGCGCCGCCTGATCGAGGGCGAAGTCCTCGCGACTCACCACCTCCGTGAAGTGTAGGAGCGCAGGGCTGTCCTCCATGCTCCTCGACATTACCATCACTCGCGATCTTCCACCGACAGGATCCAGCGACGGATCTCGTCGGTGAAATCCCGACCAACGACCCGATCGTCTGGTCGGGTTCGGCGTCCGGGTACCGCAGGTGACCGAACAAACCGTGCGGGATCACCCGGTCACTACACGTAGGTAGTATGCGATGATCAGTCCTTCCATGGCCGAAGAGCCTCGTCCAGGCATGATCATCGGCGGCCGCTACGAGCTGATCGAAGTGGCCGGCCGTGGCGGCATGGCGGACGTCTGGCGCGGCCGCGTCCGCGGCGATTCGGGGTTCGTGCGTGACGTCGCCGTCAAGCAGATGCACCAGCCGCTCGCGTTGCAGCCGCAATACGTCGCGATGTTCGTCGAGGAGGCGCGGGTCGGCTCCTCGCTACAGTCCCCGAACGTCGCCGAGGTTCACGACTTCGTCCACGATCGCGGCAACTACTACATGGTCCTCGAGTGGATCGACGGGGTCGATCTCGGTAACTGGGTGCGCTGGCACGTGTCGCGGAACGAGCAGACGCGCTGGGAGCTCGTCGCGGCGGTCGCGATGGGGATCCTGCGCGGCCTCGCGGCGGCCCACGAGCGGGTCGGTGCGGATGGCCGGCCTGCGCCGATCGTCCACCGCGACGTCTCGCCCCACAACGTGCTGCTGACGACGCGCGGCATGGTCAAGCTGATCGACTTCGGCCTCGCGCTCGCCCCCGATCGCCGGCAAGAGCTGACGGATCCCGGGATCGTGAAGGGCAAGATGTCCTATCTCGCACCGGAGATCGTGTCGGGCGGTCGGCCTGTGCCGGGCTCGGATCAGTTCGCCACAGGCTCCGTGCTGTGGGAGGCGCTCGTCGGCCGCAAGCTGTTCGATGGCGACACCGACTACGAGGTCTACTGCCGCCTCCGCGACTGCATGGTCCAGCCGTTGCGACCGCTGCGGCCGGATGTCCCGGCGGCATTCACGCAGATCATCACGCGGGCCCTCTCGCCCGGCGTCGACAACCGGTTCCCGTCGACGCGAGAGATGGCGCGCCAGATCGGAACCACGCTCAAGAAGGTTCAGCTCCGCAAGGATCTGCACACCGTGCTTTCGCGCAGCGTGATCGACGCGCGTGCGGCGCTGGGTGCTCCCGGCAAGGTGACGGACACCTCCGAGGCGACGCCGATCGCCGAGATCATGGCGGAGCTGACGCCGCGCATCGAGGTCCCGATCGAGCTGATCGACGAGAAGGTCGAGAAGCGCGGCTTGCGCCACTACCTCCCGTTCTTCGGCCGTAAACGCGGCTGATGCGCCTGCTCCTCGGTGGCGTGCTCGTTCTGATCGTCGCCTCGGCGGCGTGCGGGGACGATGGTCTGTCAGCGGCGCCGCCGACGTTGACCGCCGGACCGGTGACCATCGACACGCAGACCATGACGTTGACCCTGGCGTCGAGCCCCGCCCTGGTC
>JACCQV010001210.1 GCA_013813945.1 Deltaproteobacteria bacterium
ACGCCGACCAGCGCGAGGTAATCGCAGGTCACGGGGATGATCACCTCGTCGACATACGACAGCGCGTTCTGGTTCAGGAGGTTCAGCGAAGGTCCGCAATCGATCAGCACGTAGTCGTAGCGCCGCGAGACCGCCAGCATGTTCAATCGCTTCGTCAGCGCCTTGCTGCGTGCGTCCGTGTTCTGACGAGCGAGCCAGATCTCGGCGGCGGCGAGCGTCGAGTCGGACGTGATCACGTCGAGGTGCTGGCGGACCGGCACCGCGGCTTCTGTCGGATCGACGCCATCGACGAGCACGTGATAGAGCGACTTCTCTCCGGCAACACCGAGCGAGACTCCGACATTGCCCTGCGCGTCGGTATCGACCAGCAGGACCTGGTTCTCGCGCTCTGCCAGACCGGCCGCGAGGTTGACCGCAGTCGTAGTTTTTCCCGTGCCGCCCTTCTGATTCAGGATCGCGATGCGGCGGGCACGCTTTGCTCGGAACGATTCTGCGCCGAGCGCTTCACGCCGGCATTCGAGGGAACAGAAGTGACTCTTCTGCCCGCTGGGGGTGACCGCGATCTGAAACACGAAGGCAGGTCGGAACACCTGCGAACACGCACTGCACGTCTTCTCCATGCCCTTATCGAAGCGTCATCGTCGGAACTGGGGCAACTTTTCAGCGCTATAGTGATGCCGTGAAGGATGGGATTTCGAGGCAGGTGGTGGCGACCGGGACCGACGCTGCGGCGGTGGCGGCCGAGATCGTGGAGAAGCTCGCAGATTCGAGCTTGCGGATTGCCTTCATCTTCGCGGACTGGCGGCTCGATCCCACCGCGATCAGCCGCGCCATCCACGCGGGTCTGCGTGCGCCTGTGGTCGGCGGCACGACGGTCGGCGTCGTGGGCCGTGGGGCGCAGCGTGACGCGGTCGGTGCCGTCGGGCTCGGCCTGTACGGCGACGCCGTCCGCGTCGGTGTGGGCGTCGCGACCGAGCTGGGCAAATCGCCGCTGACCCGCAGCCGCGATGCGGTGCACCACGCAGCCGCAGCGCTCGGCCGCACGGTCGACACCCTCGACCCGGCTCGGCACGTCGGGGTCACGATCGTCGATGGCACCATGGGCCAGGAAGAGGCCTTCTGCATCGGCTCCGCGGCCGCCGCACCAAGGATCCGGTTCGTCGGTGGCTGCACCGCGACCGAGATCGCGAGCACGCGGCGCGCTGCCGTCTGGGTCGACGGCGAGGTCATGTCCGATGCGGGCACGGTGATTCTGCTCGAGACCGAGCTACCGTTCCTGGTGTTCGCATCGGCGCACCTGCTGCCCACCGACGTCAAGACCGTCGTCACCGCAGCTTCGGGACGCATCATCACCGAGCTCGATGGCTATCCGGCGGTGTCACGCCTGCGCGAGCTCATCGCAAGGCTCGGTGAGTCCCTCGAAGAACCGCGGCCGTCGCATACGTTTGCGCGCTACGTCGATGGACTGCCGTACCTGCGATCGATGGTTCACATCGACGGCGAGCAGATCCACCTGGCGAGCGCCGTCGAACCCGGCCATGCGCTGCGGATCATGAAGCCGGGCGATCTGATCGGAACTACGAAACGCGACCTCGCGATCGCGTGCGAGCGCGTCGGCGGTGAGTGCGCCGCGCTGCTCGCGTTCTCGTGCATCGGCCGCCACTGGGAGGCACGATCACGTCACATCGAGGCAGAGCTCGCCGGGGTCTACGCTGCGTATCCAACCGTCGGCTTCCAGTCGTTTGGTGAGCAGTCCGGCATGCTGCTCGTCAACCACACGCTGACCGGGCTCGCGATCGGGGTGCCGAGATGACGAAGCCTCCCGACGACAATCGCATCAGCGAGCTCGAAGGGGAGCTCGCGGCAGCGCAGCGCACGATCGATGTCCTGATCGCGCGGCTCGAGCGCTCGGGCACCACCTCGCAGACCCGGGCAGAGCTGTTCGACGCCGCGGTCCGCCTCGGGAACGTCCTCGAGGAGCGCACGCGTGAGGTCGAGGATGCGCGCGCGGAGTTCCGCGCCCTGCGTGGAAACCTCGATCAGATCGTGAAGCAGCGAACGCGCGCGCTCGCGGAGTCCGAGGCGCAGCTGCGGGCCACGAACGCCGAGCTCGTGCGGCAGAGCAAGATCAAGGCGGAGTTCATCTCGATCGCGGCGCACGAGCTCCGCACGCCCCTGACCAGCATCGTCGGCTACCTGGATCTGTTTTCCGAGGGTCGGTTCGGCGAACTCCCACCATTGCTCGAGCGCCCGATGAGCTCGGTGCGACGCAACGCCCACCGGCTCAAGCGGCTCGTCAGCGACATGCTCTCCGTCAGCCGGATCGAGTCGGGCAAGATGCCGCTGCGCCCCGAGCCCGTTGCGATCGGTGACGTCGTGCGTGACGTCGTCACCGAGCTCATGCCCCTCGCGAGTGCACGGCATCAGCGCCTCGAGACGCGCCTCGATCCGATCGAGCCGATCGATGCCGACCGCGACAAGCTGCACCAGATCATCGTCAACCTCGTCTCGAACTCGATCCGCTACACGCCCGAGCAGGGCATGATCTTGGTCCACGTCGACGAGGCGCCGCGCGATCGCTATCCCGGCGGCTGGGCCCGCGTCCGCGTGCGCGACAACGGCCTCGGCATCGCCGAAGAAGATCGCCAGCGGATCTTCGATCCGTTCCTCCACGCGCAGCCCGCGAAGCACCACACGTCAGCGGGGCCCGACTCGGCCGGCCTCGGCCTCTACATCGCGCGGGGCCTGATCGAGCTGCACGGCGGCCTGATCACGGTCGATTCACAGCCGAGCGTGTTCACCGAGTTCACGGTCCTGTTGCCGTTCAAGAGCCAGGCGCGCCCGGGCTCCGACCCGCCGCCGATCCGCGCGCAGTCCGAACCGCCGGTGCGCTAGCGCGTACGCAGCTAGCAGGGCGTGTGCCCGCACGGACTGACCGCAGAGACGCAGAGGCCGCAGAGCAGAACGGTTTTCGGGCTTCGCCGGTTCGCGCGTGCGCAAGCGGCTGAGCCACGACGGCACGAAGGCCACGAAGCAGAAAATTTGGGGGCTTCGCCGCCGTTC
>JACCQV010001219.1 GCA_013813945.1 Deltaproteobacteria bacterium
CACCTGCGCCGCCCGCGCCACCGCCGGTCGGCACGCCGCCCGCCGCAGAGGTCGTCGCCGAGCGCGTACCGTCCTGCCCGGCGCCGCCGGACGTATCGTTCGTGGTGGTCCCGCCGCCGCCGCCGCCGCCATTCGCGTAGGTCTGCGCTGTCGCGGTGACGACCACCTGCGCACCCTGCATCACGACGTACCCACCTGCCCCGCCGCCGGCGGCCGCACTGAAGCTGATCTGCGCCCCCGCAACCGCGTCGCGGCCACCGCTGCCACCGCCCCCACCCGCGTCGATCAGACCGCTGATCGTCACGGTGCCCTTGCACGAGATCAACATGGCGGCCCCGCCTCCCCCACCACCGAGCGCGACGCCGATCAAATTCGTGGAGTTGGGGCGCGGACCACCGTTCATGTGGTTGAGCACGATCGGATTGTGGACGGCGCCGCCATTGCCCGTGCCTCCACCGTTCCCGCCCGCGGTCTTGAAGCCGGAGCCGCCCCCGCCATTGGCGCCCGACACCGCATCACCCGAGCGCAGGTTCCCACCCCCCGGGCCGTTGGAGCTCCCATCGGCGCTCACGTCGAGCGTGCCCTCGATCCGGAGGTCGGTGTCGGCGACGAGCGCAAGCGCGCGATTGCCGGACACCGTCAAGAACCGGCCTGGATCGATCTTGATCGTACCAGCGCGGATCACGCAGAGCTCCGGTCCCGCGGCCTGCGGCATCACACCGCCCGTGCAGCTCAGCGCTGTGGCGGTGTCGAGACTGCCGTTCGTGTTGAACACGATCTGAGCCGTCGTCGCCGCGGTGTCGCAGATATTGGGGAGGTGGATCGGAGAGAGATAGCGACAGTGCGCTGCTACCCCGGATGCCGCATCGACGCAGCCGAGGGCGCACATCTCGACGGGCGTGGTCGCGGTCGAGTCGGCGCTGCACTGCGCGAGCGTGCTGGCGTCCGAACAGCTGAACGCATTGGCCACGCACCCGTTGCAGCCCGCGGCACTCGAGCTACAGCCGGGCGCGCCGCAACTCTCGATCACGGTGCCGTCCCCGCTCGCATTGCAGCGCGTGGCGGTCGACGCATCGCTGCAGCTGAGGAACTCACCGGCGGTGCACGCCTCGATGATCGGCGAGCACGCGGTTCCACTGGTGCAGACATTGGTGCTGCCACACGTCAGGTCGCCGGGACAGTCGTCGTCGGCGGCGCAGCTCACCGTGCAGTCGGGGACCGTGGTGTCGTAGCAGCCGAGGGTCGCGAAGGTCGCGAGGATCGCGAGGAGTACGGTGGTGCGAAGCATCGGGGACCTCTAGAAGGCGAACGAGTAAGTTGCCGTCACGCCGCCCGAGACCGGGCTGATCGCGACAGGGGGCGCCTCGGAGCTGCTCTCGCCGCCCATCTGCGAGAGCACGAAGACCACGACACCACCGACGACGAGCGCGCCGCCGATCGCCGTGAAGATGTACGCCTTCTTGTTGGCGGAGCGGCCCTCGTCCTCGATGGCGAGCGCCTGTGCGCTCGTGCACGAGGTGGCGCACACCGACGCGAGATCGTCCTTCGCGGCGGACCCGTCGAGCCCGAACTTGACCCCGAGACCGATGCTCGCGGCACCGACGCCGGCCATGACGATGCCGGTCCACTTCATCGCGCTGCGATCCGAGGCGGGCGGAGGTGGTGGCGGCGGCTGGGTCACGATCGGAGTGGGATCCGGCGGAGGCTGCACGACCGGCGTCTCGTCGGGCTTGACCGGTTCGACGACGACCGGTTGCGTCTTCGCGCACGCATCCATCTCGACGATGAACTTGTCGACCTTGTCGATGTTCTTCTCCGTCGGGAAGTTCCGCCGATACGTCTTGTAGAAGCCGGCGGCGTTCGCGCAATCGCCCTTGAGCCGGTACGCTTGGGCCAGGTTGAACAGCGAGGCGGCATCGGGGCGCAGCGTGTACGCCTCCTTGAACTTGGCGATCGCCTTGTCCCATTCACGAACGTCGTAGAGCCGTCGCCCCTCGGTCATGGCGGCATCGGCAGGGACGTTGGGCGCACCTGGCTGCGCGTGAGCAATGCCCGCGGCCAGCACGAGCGCGACGACGGATCCTCGCATCAGTTCCTCCGGGACCGATGGTAACGCAACCATCGGGCCGCAAGGTCATGGGACGATCACGGCGTCCCAGAAATCGCAGGCGGCCGCCTTGTACGCGGTGCCCGCGGTCGGCAGCGCGTCGAGCACCATGTGCCGCTCGCCGGTGTACGTCGGCCACTCCGCTGCACCATCGCCATTGGGATCTCCGGTCGCGGCGAACCGCGTCCAGTAGCCCTGCAC
>JACCQV010001220.1 GCA_013813945.1 Deltaproteobacteria bacterium
ACTCGCCCGAGCTGTCGACGATGCGGGTCAGCCCGACTCGCGACGCCGTGCGCGCGATGTTGATCGAGAACCGCGCCGCCAACCTCGCGCGGTTCCGCGCGTACCAGCAGAAGGGGGAGCTTCCCGAGCAACGTGTACACGGGCGGCACACTCAACGTCTGGCAGGACCCCGCAGGGAGCTTCTGCGCTGCGGCGACGATCATCCGTGCGTCCGGTCAGACCACGCTCGTCGATCAGATCGCCGAGGACAACAACTTCATCCGGCTCGCGGCGGTCACGAGCGGACCGCTGATGGACTGGATCCTGACGTCGGGCCTGACCCAGGCGGAGCTGGCACTGATCCAGCGTCCGTTCCGCCCGGTCACGCATCGCCCGTCCACCCAGACGCCGACGACCGTCGCGGTCAGTCCGGCGCTGCGCGCGAAGGAGACGGCGCGCCTCGCGAAGCTCTACCGCGAGATCGACGCGACGCTCGCCCGCAACCAGAAGCGCAGCCTCGATGCCGCGGTCGAGCGACTGATGAAGAACCCCAAGCTCGCATCGCAGCTCGTTCATGGACAGAGCTAGCTAGCTCGTACGCGCCAGCTCGTGTCGCTAGCGGCGGCGCGTACGATCGCTGCCGCTGCGGCCGCCCGGCTCCGTCGTTGCTGCGTGCTTGTGCGTGGCGGCGGACCGGTGCTAGTCCACTCGGGTGTGGATTCGCACGGGTGTGATGGTCGTGCTGCTCGCCGCTGGTTGCAGCAAGCGCGAGGAGCGCGCGCCGAAGCCGGTCGAGCCGGTCTCCGCGCGAGATGCCGCCGAGGCCCCGGTCGATGACATCGCGGCTCTGCGCGCCACGATGGAAGAGCGCGAGGCAGCCGATGACGACGTCGCCGCCGCCGCTGCCGGCGACAAGCTCGTCGCGCAGCTTCGCGAGCGCAAGCTGACCGGCGAACCGTCGTTCGCCTCGACCCTCGAAGCGTACGCGCTCGTGCTGCGCGCGAGCGGGCGATGGGCCGACGCCGAACCCGTGCTGAGGGAAGCACTCGAGCTCCCCCAAGGGAAGACCGATGCAGTGCTTCGGTCCTCGCTGCTGTTCCAGCTCGGCGCGGTCTACATGGAGCAGCGCCGCAACGAGGATGCGATCCCGCTCCTCCTCGAGTCGCTCGAGCTCAGCGAGAAGGAGCACGGCGCGGATTCCATCGCAGCGATGAACACGATCGAGTCCCTCGCATCGGTCTACGACTATGTCGACCGATATCCGGAAGCCGAGGTCCTGTTTCGGCGAGCGCTCAAGTTGGCCGAGGTTCATCACGGCGCCGGCAGCGAACAGGTGGGGCGTGTGCTGACCAACCTCGCGCTGAACCTGAGCTTCCAGAAGCGGTTCGATCAGGCTCTCGCGATGTACAAGCGCGCGATCCCGCTGCTCGCCGCCTCGAAGGGGTACGAGCGCAGCTCACTCGCCGAGGCCCACAGCGGGATCGGTGGAGTCCATCACGAGCGCAAGAAGCTCGCGCTCGCCGAAGCCTCGTACGTCCGAGCGCGCGCGGTCCGCGAGGAGGCGCTCGGCCTCGAACATCCGCTCATCGCCATGGACGACCATAACCTCGCCGTCGTGCTCGCGGATCAGAACAAGCTCGGAGCCGCGCTCGAGGCGTGCATCCGGTCCGAGTCACTGCGGGCGAAGACCCTGGCGGCCGACCATCCGCATCGGCTCGAGACCGAAGAGCTGTGCACGCGGATCGGCGCTGCCGTGAATCGGCCGCTCAAGCGACGCAAGTGAGCGCGGCTGCGTGCCGCCGTACGACGGCCGGGGCCGCTCAAGCGACACAAGTGAGCGCGGCTGCGTGCCGCCGTACGACGGCCGGTGCGCGAGCGCCGTAATGATCGCGCGCTGATCAGCCGTCCGAGCACTGCAGCGCGAACGCACACTTCGGTTCGCTGAGGAGCTTGCACAGGTCCTCGCCGACGGCCTCCGCACACGCCTCGGCGGTGTCGACCGTTGCGGTGCAGCTTGCTGCGGTCGCTTCGAGCCTGCTGATGCAGCTGGCGCGCGCCGGGACGGTGACCGTGATGCCGTCACCGCACACCTTGCTCGTGCCGTATCCGCCCTGGACGTCTGACGTGTAGTCGCAGAGATCGCCGATCTCTGTCGTGCTCAGCTCCACCAGCTTCTTCGAGCCGGCGACGCCGGAGCTGTCGTCGGAACCGCACGCCAGCAGACCGAAACCGAACACCAGGGAACCGAGGATGCGTAGGGACATCCGCGCACCCTACTCTCGAACCCGAGGGCCGGGTGTGGCAACCGTTCGTCAGGCGGGTTGGTTCGAGATCTCGCGCACAACGGCATCGAGCACCTCGACGCCCCACGCGAGCCCGGCCACCGGCACCCGCTCGTCGGTCCCGTGGAACATCTCGGCAAACTTGATCCCGGAGTCCTTCTCGATCTTGATCGGCGAGAACCCGTACCAGCGCGCGCCAGCCTGCGAGAAGTACTTCGCATCGGTGAAGCCGGGAATCAAGTATGGCACGACCGTCGCGTGCGGCTCGCGGAGCTCGACCTGCCGGCGGATCACGTCGAACATCGGCGACGCGACCGGTTCGGTGACGACGGGAGGCGCGGACTTGATGATCTCGAGCTCGACGTCAGGACCGAGTACCGCGCGCAGCTCGCGCATCAGATCCTCGTTGGTCTGGCCGGGCAGGGTGCGCCCATCGATCTCGAACTCGGCGGTGCCCGGGATCACGTTCGTCTTGGCCCCCGCGCGAACCACGGTCGCTGCCGCCGTGTTCGACAGTAGCGCCGACATGCTGCGCGCGATCGACATGCTCGGCACGAGGTGCGCGACGCGGGCGAGCAGCTGGGGCCGCGCGAGCAGCTTGGCCAGCGGCTGGATCAGCGCCGGCTGCTTCGCACGCAGTCCGTCGAGGAACTCCGTGAGGTACGACGTCGCGTGCACCGGCAGGTGGGCATTGCCGAGCCGCGCGAGTGCCTCGCCGAGCCGGGTCACCACCGAATCGTGCTTGGGCATCGAGCCGTGTCCGGGCTCGCCCGTGAGCCGCGCGCGGATCCAGCAGAATCCCTTTTCGGCGACCTGCACCGGATAGAACGTGGCATCGCCGAGGTGGAGCGTGAAGCCGCCGACCTCGCCCAGCGCGTACTCGGCCTCGACCTTCGAGCGATGGTGTTCGACGAGGAACCGCGACCCCAGATCGCAACCCGCCTCTTCATCCGCGACGGCCGCAAAGATCACATCGCGATCGAGCTTCGCCCCGGTCGCCGCGAGCTGGCGCATCACCGCCGCACTCATCGCGGCCATGTGGCGCATGTCCACCGCGCCACGCCCCCACAGACAGCCCTCGAACTCATCGCCGGAGAACGGCGGCCGTCGCCACTTTGTCGGATCCGCCTCGACGACATCTGTGTGCGCAGTGAGCAGCAGCGGTGGCAGCTTGCCGGAGCCGCGATACCGCGTGACCAGGTTGGTACGCCCTGGCTCTGCCTCGAGCAGCTCGCACGAGAGGCCGACCTCGGAGAGCTCGCGCTCGAGGAACTGCGCACAGATCCGCTCGTTGCCCGGCGGGTTCGTCGTGTCCATCCGCAGCAGCGACTGGCAGATTCGACGAGCGTCCTCGACAAGCGACGGCAACGACATCGGCGCATGGTACCCGGAACCCCGCGACGCTGCGCGCTCGGTGCCGCACGGCGCGATCACGGTGGTGCCTGTGTCGCGTTTCGCGCGCTGACCGTCGCATCGTGCGCAGCGCTCCACGCTGCGTGTCCGAGTGCGTCTGAGGTGCGTGCCGGATCTGAGCCACGAAGTCACGAAGGCCACGAAGCAGAGAGCTTCGGGGCAGCCGCAGGACCCGTGCTTCGCAGGTGTGTTATCGCGTGCGTGCCAGGTGCCCTTCGCAGATCAGATCTGAGCCACGAAGTCACGAAGGCCACGAAGCAGAGAGCTTCGGGGCAGCCGCAGGACCCGTGCTTCGCAGGTGCGTTGCTCAGTGCTTCGCAGGTGCCTTCCTGGATCTGAGCCACGAAGTCACGAAGGCCACGAAGCAGAGACCTTCGGGGCAGCCGCAAAACCCGCGCTTCGAGCAGCACACGGCCTCGCGGGCGAAGCCCGAAAACCCTCTCGTCTGCTTCGTGGCCTTCGTGGCTTCGTGGCTCTGATCAGGCACACGCCGCGCATGGGCGTCGGCAACGGCGACGGCGAGGGCGTCGGCAACGGCGTCGGAAACGGCAAGGGCGTCGGCAATGGCGACGGCGAGCGCGTGGGCGTGGGCGTGGGCGTCGGTGAGGGCGACGCTGCGATCAGCCGACCTGAAGGCGCGCGAAGAACCGGCTGATCAAGCTCGGCCTGCGCTCGTAGCCCACGTCGAGATCGTCGAACGACTCGGCGGGACTCACAGCGAGCTCCTGACTTCCCGCCGCAAAGAACGCCTCTTCGGCAGGCGTGAAAGGACGATCGGGGACGGACCGCAACTTCGGAGACTTCGAGGTGCGAGACCGACGGCGCTTCGCTTTCATAGGGCTCACGCTAACGATCGCGTGACGTCACGTCATTGTGTGTCTTCTCGCACAACGTCACCTCGAAAACTTCGGAGGCGTCGAACGCGCGCGAACGCTTTGCGCAGATCGCGGAGGTATCGGCCCTCACGAATATCAGCGACGAGATTTGCCGGCGCGGCGGACCAGGGAGGACAGCCCACCGCGCCGGCGAAGATGAGGCGCTATCGATCACGCGCTATCGCGGGCGCGAGGGTGGTGTCGCCGCGAACGTCGAGCAGCGGCTCGAGGCGCTTGAATGTCTTGTAGCCGAACCCCTTCACGCGACGCAGATCCGCAGCTCGCTTGAAGCCGCCGTTCTTCCTGCGCCAGGTGACGATGCGCTCTGCCTTCGCAGGGCCGACCGATGGCAGCAGCATCAGCTCGTCTTCGGTGGCGGTGTTGAGGTTGAGCTTGCCGGCGACGGTCCTCTTCATCTTGCGCGGTGCCGGCGCGGCTTCGGTGGGGCCCGAATTCGCCTGCGCGGCGAGCTGCGCCGCGGGTGCGGCGTTCGCGGTGGCCGAGGTCATCCATGTTCCACCCATCGCCGCGATCAGGGCGGCGGCGGCGAGAACCCAGGTGAAGCGTCGAGACACGTTCGAGATCGTGGTCATGACGGGTCCTTGGTGCAGGTCAGAACGGAAGAGAGTCGTGGGCAACGGCACCGTGAAGACCCGTGCCGGGCGGTGCCTCGCGGCCGGCGTCACTTCCACTCACCGTGCC
>JACCQV010001227.1 GCA_013813945.1 Deltaproteobacteria bacterium
AGTCGCGCCGCTGATGGCGCCGCTGCAACAGCTGTTCGCCGCACGCGCGATGGGCGCGACGGTCGAGATGACGGCCGGCGGCGCCGAGATGCTGTCGGCGAACATGCCGAACAACTACTCGCCGACGACGTTCCTCGTCCAGGCGATGGGCGACACCGCGACCCGCGCGACCGACTACGTGGTGACCGTCGCGTTCGTCAACGGTGGTGGCTACACGAAGGCGCAGCGCCTCGCTCAGAACCCGGTCCCCTGATGCGGCGTGCGACGCTGATCGTGCGAGCATGCGGGCGTGGCCCTGCCCGCGACACTTCGACGTTTCACGATCTCGCTCGCGGACTCTGATCGCGAGGTCTACGAACAGCTCGACTGGCGTGTGCCGCAGCATCCGTCGGAGAGCGAGCGCCACCTGATCGCACGCGTGATCGCGCGCTGCCTCGAGCACGCAGAAGGTGTCGAGTTCTCCAAGGGCGGCGTCTCCGATGACGAGGAGCCGGCGATCGTCCAGAAGAACCTGCGCGGCGAATGGCAGGCGTGGATCGAGGTCGGCAGCCCGGCTCCTGACCGCCTGCACAAGGCCAGCAAGCTCGCACCGCGGGTCGTGGTCTACGCCTTCAAGAACGTCGACGCGCTCGCGGCATCGATCGTCGAGCGCAAGATCCATCGGGCCGACGACCTCGTCCTTCGCGAGCTCCCGACGGCCCTGCTCGACGGCGCGGCCGCGACGCTGGACCGCAACAACACGTGGGACCTGTCGGTCACC
Organism: Deltaproteobacteria bacterium; assembly: GCA_013813945.1. GTDB lineage: Bacteria > Myxococcota_A > Polyangia > Haliangiales > Haliangiaceae > JABFXX01. The sequence continues at coordinate 761 of JACCQV010001227.1, forward strand.
GGCGGCACCCTGTACCTGACGATTCGCGAGGCCCTGTTCGAAGGGACCGTCCGCCCCATCCCGACGGTCTGACTGTCAGGGGGATCCCGTAGATCGTGGGCGTGCGCATCTACTTCGTCGGCAGTCACGCGACCGGGAAAACCACCCTCTGCCGCTACGTCAGCCGGCGCTACGGGCTGCCGATGATCAGCGAGGTCGCCCGCGCGGTCCTCGCCGAGATGGAGACCGGCCTCGACGCGCTCCGTACCGACATGGACCTCGTTGCCGAGTACCAGGAGCGTGTGTTCGCGCGCCAGGTCGCGGTCGAGAAGCTCCACGAGGGTCGCTTCGTCTCCGATCGCGCGTTCGACAACCTCGCGTACGTCGCCGAGCACACCACGAATGCCGCGACGATGATGAACGACCAGCGGTTCCTCGACTACATGAAGTGGGTCCGCGAGGGCGTCGTGTTCTTCCTGCGTCCGCACCAATCGCTGCTCAAGGACGACGGCGTCCGCGCCGGTGTGTCGTGGGATTCGGTCCTGCGGATCGACGGCATGGTGAAGCTCATGCTCGAGCAGCATCGGATCAGCTACCTGCCGATCGAGAGTGTCTCGATGCAGGAGCGCGTCCGGGCCGTCGAGTTCGTGCTCGCGCGCTGCGGAGTCGGCCTCGCGGAATCCGACACCAAGCTCGACCGGCCACGCTCGCGAGCTCGGACGATCCCGCCGATGCCGACCGCTCCGGATGTGCTCAAGGCGAGCATCGAGTCGTGGCCATATGCGCTCGTCGACGGCGGCGATCACGACGCGTGATCCGGTAACGCAAACGTCACGAAATATCGGGGGCCCCGCGGCTTCTCGTCATTGCCTCGCTCGATGGCTGGATGTAGACCCAGTTGCGATGCAGTACTTCGTTCGCAATCGACGTCGCCTGCGCCCGACCACGGGCGAGCATGTCCGCGCAACGACCGCGCAGCAGCCTCCCGTGGACGAGCAGCCAACCACGATCGCGCAAGGGTCAGGTCTCCACAAGCGCCCCCTGGTCACCGAGATCAACCTGACCCGTCCGTTCCAGGGCCGCCTCCGCTAGGACCACGACCGAAGGGGTCAGGCCCCTTTCTCCACGTAGGTCCGGCCGGCGGACGTCCGAGTCGCCAGGGGGCAACTGGATCAGCCAGCGATCCCGCAGATCTGGGGGACGTTTGGCGTGTTCGACCCAGGGGGTGGCGCGTTCCGAGCGGCGCGCCGTGGCACACGGGGTGCTCACCATTGTGGGCATGACGAGACTTCCTGCCAGCCTCCTGACCTCGCTCCTCCTGCTTGGTGCCTGCGTCGGAGCCGAGGATGAGCTGTCCCCCGACGACGGGTTCGACGACTCGTCGGAGGACGGCGGCGGCAAGGCCGACGGCAGCGATGTCGATACCGTGCACCGCTTCACCGATCGCCAGCTGTTCCCGGAGGGTGGCGCGTTCGACCCGACCGACAGCTCGTTCTATGTCGGCAGCCTCCGCCACGGCACCATCACCAAGGTCGATGCACTGGGCAGGGAGACCGTGTTCTACGCCGGCGGCGAAGCGGGCCGCCTGACTCTGGGCATGCAGGTGGACGCTGCACGCCGCCAGCTCTGGGTCTGCACGACGAACAACTCCCTCGGCCGGATCTGGATCTTCGATCTCGCCACCGGCACCCGCAGCGCCAACATCGATCTCGCACCGGCGAACCCCGAGGCCTCGTGCAATGACGTGTTGCTCGACACCGATGGCACCGCGCTCGTCTCGGATCGCGAGAACCCGTTCATCTACAAGATCGACAGCGCTCGTCGCGTCAGCGTGTGGGCCACCGATCCACTGCTCAAGGGCAAGCTCGTCAGCCTCAACAGCATGGCGTTCACGCCCGATCGCAGCGCAGTTCTCACGGCTCCGTATCTGCAGCCCGCCTTGATCCGGATCAGCGTCGCGAATCCCCGCGACGTGCGGAAGGTGGCGCTCTCGGGCGACATGTTCATGGACGGCTTCAACCTGCTCAACGGACCCGATGATCTGGTGATGCACGGCAACCAGCTGATCGTCGCGTTCGGTTCGAGCATCAAGCGGATCACGCCGACCGACGCGAGCTGGACCCGCGCGCGGGTGAAGTCGACGCGCACGATCGGCGGGGTCACCGCACTCGTCCAGAACGGTGACGACCTCTACGGGATCAACGGCCAGTCCGTCCGCTTCGCGCTGATGGTTCCGCCGGCTCCGTTCCAGATCTTCGAGATCGACACGGCAAAGCTGCGCTGAGCGGACTGACTGGTGCGATGCTGCACCCCATGACTCGGACCATCTCGACACTCCTGGGCTTCCTCCTGATCTCTTGTGGCGGCGGCGACAAGAAGGAACCGCAAGCCCCTGTTGCTCCGCCTCCAGATCCGGTCGTGACGGCAGAGCCCGAGCCGCCCCCGCCCCCACCCCCGCCGAAGACGTTCTCGGCGAAAGCCGCGTTGACGCCCGTCAAGGGCGCGAAGATCGCCGCCGTGACCGTCAACTTCGCGCAGACGGAAGGCGAATCGACCAAGGTCACCGCCGAGATCGAAGGTCTCAAGGCCGGCAGGTATCACTTCGTCATCCATGAGAGTGCGGAGTGCGGCCCGAACGCGACGAAGGCGGGGGCGGTGTTTGCACCCGGTTCGAGTGCCCCGCTCGTGATCACCGTGCTCAAGGGTGCGATCGGCGAGCTCGACGAGAGCGTCACGTTGCCACTCGATGGCGATGCGGCGATCGTCGGTCACACGTTGGTCCTCCACGAGGACAAGAAGGGTGCGCCCGGCAAGGCGGTCGCGTGCGGAACGATCGACGCGGCCGGCGATGCAGCAGCGCCACCGCCTGCCGAGTGACCGAAGGATTCGGAGCCGGCTAGTACGGCGCAACTAGGCGCCACGCACGAGGAATCCCCCGGACCATCGTGCTATCGTCGCGGACGAGCGGGGATGGCCGACGACACCGCACAGACGCCGTTGATCGACGCCCTCGAAGAGCGGGTCGTCGTGTTCCGGGCGCAGCCGGAAGCCAAGGGCTTCACGCAGCTGCGCCAGGAGCTCCGCGATGCGGGACGCGGAGAGCTGCTCGCGGAGCTGTGCGCGACGTGGGCACAGCACGAGCGCGATCCGGTGCGCGCCGCCGATGCGTGGTCCGAAGCTGGCGAGGCGATGGCCGTGCTCGGCGAGCAGGCGACCGCGGTCGAGTATCTCCGCGCGGCGCTCAACCTCGATCCGTCGAACGATCGTGCGTCGGATCGGCTGCTCGAGATCGTCGAGCCAACGGATCCTGCAGCGGCAGTCGAGATCATCGAGCAGGAGCTCACCGAGCTGGCGAAGCGTGCCGGAGCCAAAGGACTCGGGACGATCGCCCTCACGCCCGAAGGGATCCGTTCCCCTATCGCCAAATTCCTTTCCGCTTCGGAGATCGAGGCCGTCACCACTCGGTTAGGTGCGTCCGAGGGAGACCTCGTCCTTCTCGTCGCCGATCAGCCACCGGTGGTCGCTAAGACGCTCTCTGCCTTACGG
>JACCQV010000034.1 GCA_013813945.1 Deltaproteobacteria bacterium
GCACACAGGCGGCAAGCCGGATAGCCAGGCGAAAGGTCACGCAGGCGCGTGTTGCAGCGAACGTGCCGCGACATCCACGCGACTTCGACCGGATCCAGGGCTGGGTTACGCTCGTCGGTGGCGACCGCAGCTGCCGGTCGCCTACGCGCCGGCGAGCCGCAGCACGAACTCCGCACCGCCACCGGCGGTCGCCCGGTACTGGAGGTCGCCACCCATCGCGCGCGCCAGCGACTGCGACAGCGCGAGGCCAAGGCCAAGGCCCGCCGGCCCGTCGGCCGTCACGCCGCGAGTGAACGGGCGGAACAGCTTCGCGCGAGCCTGCGGCGCGATCCCGGGGCCGTGATCGGTGACGACGATCTCCACGCCATCGGCGGCCTTGCGCGCGGAGAGCCCGATCGTGCGGTCCTCGGCATCGCGACCGTACTTCTCGGCGTTGTCGAGCAGGTTGCCGACGATGCGAGCGAGTGCGTCGCGATCGAACTTCGCGCTCAGCTCCGGTGCGACATCGAGCGCAAGCGCGGCGCCGGCGCGATCGAGCGCGGGCTCTGCGCGCTCGCACAGGCGGCGGAGCTCCTCATCGAGGCGCGCCACCTTGGGATCGACGCTGAGGTTGCCGCGCTCGAGCTGTGAGAACCCGAGGACGTTGGACACCACGCGGCCGAGGCGCGCCGCCTCCTCGCTCATGCGGCGGGCGTAGTCGCGCTGCTTCGCGGGATCGCCGAGACCGTCGGCGAGCATGTCACCGTAGAGCTGGAGTCCTGCGAGCGGGGTCCGCAGCTCGTGGGCCGCGGCCGCGGCGAACTGGCTGCGTTCGCGCGCGAGGATCTCCGCCCGCGCGACGAGCCAGACCACGAACGCGGCCGCGATCGCGGCGATGATGCCGATGAGGATGAAGCGGAGCAGGAACGCGGAGCCGATCTGCGAGGCTTCCGCTGCCGCCGCCGCGATCGAGCGCGGGTTCGCGCGAACCGCGAGGTGCCAGCCGGGAGCGATCTGCATCCGTGGCTCGCTGTGATCGGGGTCGGCGCGCAGCTCCACGATCGAATCGCTCGCACTGGCCGCCAGAAAGCTCGTCAGGCTCGCACGATCGACGACAAAGCCCTGGGCAAGCGCACCGTCGGGGGTCGCGACCTCGCGCACCGCGACGAGCGTCGGGATCCCGGCGAACGGCAGCGTGCTCCATTCGAGGGGCGACACGATGATCGTGATCGCATCGACCGCAGCGGGGAGCGCCACCGGCGCCGGGGGAGTCGCAGGCCGCGGGCGGGGGACGGGCTTTGGAGGTGCTGGCACCGGTGGCGTCGGCGTCACCTCGGCCTGGCTCGGTACGACCGCCTGACTCGGCAGGTTCCCCTGGTAGATCTGGTTCGAGAAGTTGTTCTGCGTGTAGCTGTCGTTATCGAGCGTGATCACCTGCGGAGCTACCGGCGGCGGCGGCGGTGGTCGCTTGATCCGCGGTGGCTGCTCTGGTGCATCGTTGCGTGCGACGACCTCACCACGGATCGCGACCGGCGCGAGCTGAGGCGACAGGCTCCGGATCACCTCGCCGCGAAACTGGAGGTTGCCCGCGAGCTGCTTGGGCTCCGACAGCTCCGGCACGTCGTCATTGATCGTCGGAGTGGTCGTCCTGCCCTTCGTGTCGAGCTGGAAGTAGCCCATCACGAGCTTGTCTTCCGGACCACTCGCGAGCGGTGACGGGGTGACACCGGTGCCGCGTGACGCTCGCGGATCGCGCATCAGCGACTGATAGTGGAAGTAGGGTCGCTCGATCTCGCGCGATAGCAAGCGGGACAGCTCACTGCGCAGCTCCTGCGCGAGCTCGGCACCACGGGTCTCGGCGAGCAGCGTCGGCGCCGCGCGCTTCGTCTCCTGACGCGCGCGGACATCAGCCCACCCCGACGTGAACCACGCGATGAGCAGCGCAGCGAGCGCCACCACGAGCAGACCTGCTGCGACCAGGGTCTTCTTCATGGTGCGCTCACCTCGCGAGCCTCCACGCGTAGCCCGCACCCTTCACCGAGATGATGAGTGCGGGACGTGCTGGATCGAGCTCGAGCTTCTTGCGCAGCACCGCGATCGCCATGTCGACGGCACGGGTCTGCAGATCGCCCCGCTGGCCGAAGACCTGCTCGAGCAGCTCGGCGCGCGTGACGACTCGATCCTGATGGCGGTGCAGCCAGCGCACGATCCCGACCTCGCGCGGTGTCAGGGTGGTGCGCGTCTCGCCGCGAACGACGACCATGCGCGCGAGATCGATCACGGCGCCGTCGACCTGAACCTCGTCGAGAGAGTCCCCGGCGGGTGCGCGGCGACCGAGCACGCGAACGCGCGCCAGCAGCTCGCGAGCGGAGAACGGCTTCGTCACGTAGTCGTCCGCACCTTCCATCAGGCCACGGACCTTGTCGTCCTCCGAGCCGCGCGCGGTCAGCATCAGGATCGGCGTGCCGGGGCGCGCCGCGCGAAGGCGGCGACAGACCTCCATTCCATCGAGCCGCGGCAGCATCAAGTCGAGCACCACGAGATCGAACGGATCGCGAAGCCCGGCCTCGACACCGGCGACGCCATCACCGACGGCCGCCACGTCGTGCCCATCCCCGGTCAACAGATCGACGATGCCATCGCGCAGGCTGGCTTCGTCTTCGACCACGAGGATGCGCACGCGTCGATTGTGCCACGCGTCATGTAAGGCCGACGTAAGGCATGGCTTTACGAACGCCTGACAGCGGACATGGACGGCTGGACGCATGGTGACGGCATGTCCACCTCCCGGTTCTCGCTCCCCCTCGGCGTCGCAGCGAGCTGCGTCGTCGCATTCGCCGTACCGACGTCGGTGCCGGCCGCTGCCCCTCCCCAGCGCCACGATGCTGCCGCACCTGCGCGCGGCCCCGCCGAGCTCGAGGCGCTGCTCGCCCGCTACGATCGAATGAAGCCCGGTCCGGCCCGGGAGGCGCTCGCGCTCGCGATCGATCAGCACGCGGGTCAACGCTACGCGACAGTCTCGCGCCTGTACTGGTACACCGACCTGCCTGCCGCCCAGGCCGCGGCACGCGCGAGTCACCGCCCGATCCTCGCGCTGCGCATGCTCGGTCGGCTCGACGAGGATCTGTCGTGCGCGAACAGCCGCCTGTTCCGCGCGACGCTGTACTCGAACACCGCGGTCTCGAAGTTCTTGCGCGAGAACTTCATCCTCTACTGGTCGAGCGAGCGCCCCGTCCCGAAGGTCACGATCGACTTCGGTGGTGGCCGAACGATCCAGGGCACGACGACCGGCAACAGCGCGCACTACGTCCTCGACGAGAACGGCGAGGTGCTCGATGTGTTGCCCGGCCTCTATGCGCCCACCGCATTCACGACCGAGCTGACGAAGAGCCTCGTTCTCGCGAACGAGGTCGATGACCTGTCGGCGGCCCGCCGCACCGAGGTGATCAGCCGCTATCACAAGACCGCTGCCACGCAGCTCGACAAGGCATGGGCCGGCATCGTCGGTGCGCCCTACCTGCCGGCGCGACGCGCTCTGCTCACGCAGGCCGATGTCGATTCGGCCCTCGCGCTCGCGCAGCGCGCGACGTTCTCGAAGGCCTTCATCGAGGTCCCGCAGCTGAGCGCGATCACGGCAGGGACGAATCCGGGTGCCGTGTCCGATACGGAGGTCGCGCTGTGGGCGTCCGCGGGTCAGAAGACCTGGAAGATCGGCGGCCCGATCGCGGTCAGCCCGCAGG
>JACCQV010000615.1 GCA_013813945.1 Deltaproteobacteria bacterium
CGGCGAGAAACTCGATCGAGCGCTGATAGACACGCAGCTTCTGGAACCTCAACACGACCGAGCTATCGGTTGCGTTCCCACGGGTTGCGTGGGTCAACGTCAACGTCCAAGGTGGCGTTGATGTTCACGTTCACGTCAACGCGACGTTAACTGAGCGGCATTGGCTCTAGCTACGTATCTTCGAGCTCGTACTCGGCGCGGACGATCGTGATGATGTCCTTCTCGTACGACGAGTGGTCGTTGTTGCCCTCGTGTGAGGTCTCCGTCGAGTTTGCCGGGTTGATGTTGATGATGCCCATGTTCGCGTCGATCAGACGCTTGATGTTCGCGCCGCCCGTCGACTTGAGGATGTTGTCCGCTCGCGAGCGCGTGTCCTTGCCGGCAGCTGCGAGCATCTCGACCTTGAGCTCGCCGAGCCGCGTGTAGTAGTAGGCCGGTGCGCCCGACGCGATCGAGACGCCCTGCTCGAGCAGCGAGGTGACCTCACGCGACGCCTTCTCGACGATCTGAACATCGGTGGAGCGCACGAACACGGTCACCCGGGTGACGAAGCCCTTCGGAGTGCGCTTCTCGACGCGGGTCGCCTCCTTCGCGCCCGGGAAGACCTTGAACTCCTCGGTGACGTCGAACTCCTGCTCGAACGTGGCCGATTGCGGCTGGATCTCGGCGCGCTTGATGCCCTGCTTCTCGAGGAACGCGACGGTCTGTTCGGTGTGCTCGCGCAGCAGCTTGTACGCCGCGGTGCGATCGGGTGCGCGGGCCTCGAGGACGGCCTCCCACTCGATGAGATCCGAGACGATCCGCTTCTTCGCCGAGCCGACGACGTTGATCGTCCGCTTCTCGGGCTTGATCTTGACGCTCAGGTACGAGTCCATCACGATCGAGGTGCACATCACGGCGGCGACCGCCATCGCGATCAATCCCATCGGCCGCATGAACCACCGCAACAGGTGGCCGTTGCCGGGGTCGACCGGCTTCTCGCTCAGCATCTCCATGGTTCTCTCCTGGTTGGCTGTGCGCGAAACGCCGGGGAAGGTCGACCTATTCCAGCTCGTACTTCTGAACCAGGCGGATCAAGTTTCGTCGAGAGACCTTGAGCTCCTCCGCAGCGCGGGTCTTGTTGCCGCCGTGGCGCCGCATCGCCGCCCCGATCATCCGCTTCTCGAGCGCCTCGACTGCGGCCGGTAGCGAATCCGGCGTCGTCTCGAGGCCGGGGTGGTCGGAGGGAACCCACTGGCGAATTCGCGGCGACAGCAGATCGGGCGCGATCAGCGGCTCGTCACCGGCGAGCACCACGAGCCGCTCGATCTCGTTCTCGAGCTCGCGGACATTGCCGGGCCACGCATAGGCGTCCATCACCGCCGCGCACTCGGGTGTCAGCCGCTTCGGGCGCTGGCGGCGATGTCGGGCAAGGAAGTGCTGGATCAAGATCGGAATGTCGTCGCGACGCTCGCGCAGAGGCGGCAGGTTCGCGTTGATGACGTTGATCCGATAGAACAGATCCTCGCGAAACTGGCCGGCGGCGACCATGGCGGCCAGGTCGCGGTTCGTCGCGGCGATGATCCGGACGTCGACCTTGCGCATGTCGGTGTCTCCGACGCGGTTGAACGTCCCCTCCTGCAGAACGCGCAGCACCTTCACTTGCAGCGTCGGCGACATGTCGCCGATCTCGTCGAGGAAGAACGTGCCCGCATCGGCGATCTCGAACAGCCCTGCCTTGTCGGAAACAGCCCCGGTGAACGCGCCGCGCTTATGACCGAACAGCTCCGAGTCGAGCAGGTTGTCGTTGAAAGCAGAGCAGTTGGTGACGACGAACTTCCGATCGCGCCGCTCGGATCCTTCGTGGATCGCGCGCGCGACGAGCTCCTTGCCGGTGCCGTTCTCGCCCTGGATCAGCACGGTCGAGTCCGACGGCGCTGCGCGGTCGAGCAGGATGTAGAGATCCTGCATCACCTGCGCGCCACCGATGATGCCGTGGTAGCTCGTGCGCCGGTCGGGCGGCTCGGTGCTCGTCGTCTCTTCGCGATCGCGCAGCGCCGCAGCGACATCGAGGGCAGCCTCGCCGAGCATGATCTCGACGAGCCCGCGCTCCGGCGCGCTCAGCTCCGCCGCGATCACGGCGAGCCCGGCACCGCCAACGTCCTCGTGCAGCAGCGGCGCAAACGCCGCGGTCTCGGGCGGTCGTTTCTCGACGAGGGTCAGCTCCAGCCCGCGCCGGCGCAGCACTCCGCGCACGTGCCGGAGCACGCGGAGATCGAGGCCGGTCCACCACGGACTGATCATGCGGTCGCTCAGTGTGACAAGACGTCACAGCCGGAGCAAGTCCCGTTGACGTTGACCTCGACGTGAACCCTGAACGAGAACGCCACCCTCAACATCGACGTGACTCAGCTGCGTCGTCCTTTCGAGCCTCGACCGCCTCGATCACCGACGGGCAGGCTGCGCGAGTGTCTCCGGAACAGCTACATCGTGCGACGAACCCCACTGACAACGAGGGCGCCGCAGCTGACACCTGTCATTCGTGTTCACGGTGATGTGTCAGCGATGTCCTGACCTGTGCCAGCACGGGTTGCACGGTCGACAACAACGTCGATGGTGGCGTTGACGTTCAGGTTCAGGTCAACATCAACGTTCGCGACGCTAGTCCGGGAGGTCGACGGCCCAGCGCAGCGCCGACCGGGTCTCGGTCCACGCGCGCTCGTCGATCGTCAAGTACGGGACCTCGAGGGTGATCACCTCGAGGTTGCGCTCGACCCCGTACTTCGTCCCGAACGAGCCCGGCGTCGGATAGCCCATATCGTGCTCGACCGGGTATCCACAGCGCTCTGCCATGTCCTTCGCGAGCTGCTCGCCGGTGCCGTCCCAGTTGACCATCCGGTAGGTCGCGTGGACCGTGATGATCCGCTGCGGCGCGATCTGCTCGATCAGCGCGGCGAGCGCCTGGCTCTCTGGCTGGTCCTCGGCGCCGGCACCCGGGTTGTAGGTCGGACGTCGCTGCGTTCCCCAGCACTTCGAGGCGAAGTTTCGATTGAGGTCGATGTCGTTTGCGTTGTTGCGCGTCCCCGCGATCACACCGTCCGGGTTCACGCACGGAACGATCCACGTCTCGCGGC
>JACCQV010000060.1 GCA_013813945.1 Deltaproteobacteria bacterium
CGACAGCCTACATGTCCGCCGAGACGTTCCTCGCGCACGGGGACGAGATCCTGTCACTCGCGCCGATTCTGGAAGTCGTGCTCAACCTTCCGTATCTCGACGAACGGGGATTCCGGCCTGCCTGGAATCAGCATCTGCCCGCAATAGTGCACTCCCCGGCGCTCGCGCGCGTTCGTGAGCTTCGGCTGGGCACGGGATGGTGCGACTTCGAATCGGTGAAGTATGTGATCGGCTCGCCGTACATCGACAAGCTCTTGCGGTTCACGGTTGGTGAATGGTGGTGGATGGGCTCGCGGGCCCTCCGAGACCAGCAAGAAGACGAGATGTGGCCGCTGTTGCTGGAGAGCCCCGTGTTCCGGCGGATGATCAGCTGGGGGGGTCTGGGCACCACGAGACGTCACGTCGGTGATCGGATGTTCGAAGAGACGTACAACGCGTACGACGAGACTCCCCGTTACACGCGCCGCTACGAGCCGATGTCCGAGGACAGCCGTGCTCTCGAGCAGAGGTATGGCTACATCCCCAGCCTTCACGCAGGGAACTGGAAGGCGACCGTTCTCGACGTGCTCCGTGGTATCAAGCCGGACTACCCGGCCGGTGCGACGCCGACCGAGGAAATGTACGCGCTGCCGCCGCCTACCGACACCGGGTGGTGAGATGCAGCGCAGCTGTTCGTCGAGATCGACGAAGGGCGACTGTGATCGTAACCAAGGACACACTGCGCGGAACTTTGGCTTGCTATTCCGAGAGGTTTGAGGAGGATATGCCCGTCACATGAGCGTAGGTCTCCGCACTGCGATCGCCCTTGCCGCCGTCGGGATACTGGCGGCTTGCCCCGGCAGCAAGAACGTCGAATGCCGCGACGACTCGAGCTGCGACATCGTTCCTGGTGGTCGTTGCTTCGCCTCTTCCGCCGGCAATACCTGGTGTGCGTATCCCGATCCAGCGTGCCCCGACGGGTACCGCTACTCCGACCTCGACGTCGGTGATGGAGTCGCGGGGGAGTGCGTTTCGGGTCACGTCGATGCTGGCGTCGACGGCGATGTCCCAACGGATGCGCCGCTCAACTGCCCAAGTACAGCGCCGGTTCAGAATGGTCAGGCAGCGGACCTCGTGCTTGGCCAGCCCGGCTTCACCTCAGGAGGGGCAAACAACCCATTCCTAAGCGGCTCGTCGATAAGTACGACGGTCGGTCTTCTCGCGGACGGAACACGGCTGTGGGTATCGGACGCGGGAAACAAGCGCACCCTGCAATGGAACAGTTTTCCTGCCGTGAATGGTCAGGCCGCAAGCATCGCAATCGGTCAACCCGATCTGATCACTGCAACCGGCGGCGTCACACAATCGCGATTTGACGGTGGCAGCTACATCGCCAAGACGGGGACGAAACTCCTCATCTCGGACAGCCTCAACAACCGCGTGTTGATTTGGAACAGCATCCCGACGACGAGTGGTCAGGCTGCGGATCTCGTGTTGGGTCAGCCCGACTTCACCACCAAGGTGTCTGGGACCGGCGCTTCGAACCTGTACGGACCGCGCGGGATCTGGACGGATGGTACGAAGTTGATCGTCGCGGATCGGTTCAACAACCGAATCCTGATCTGGAACACCTTCCCGACGACCAACGGTGCACCAGCCGATGTGGTGCTGGGCACGGCGACGTTCGGCACGGCGCCGTTTGTCATGCCTCCGACGGCGTCGTCACTACAAAGCCCAGCGGGCATCTTCGTCGCGAACGGCAAGCTCTACGTTGCCGACGAGGCAAACAGTCGTGTGCTCGCGTGGAACGCCATTCCTACCGCAAACAACGCACCCGCTGATCAGGTCATCGGTCAGAGCGGTTTTGATACCGCCTACAGCAACGGAGGGGCGCCATATCCCCAGGTCAACGCCATCGGCATGGTGGGCCCGACGGCGGTCGTCGTTGACGAGTGCGGTTCGATGTACATCTGCGACAACATCAACGGTCGAGTGATGGTCTACACGACCGTTCCCACCGGCAACGCACCAGCGGCGAACGCGGTTCTCGGAAAACCCGATTTGGCAACGCAACCTTCAGCGAGCATCCCAGCCAGCTCGCAATGGATGCACGGTTGTAGTGGACTTGCAGTTGCGGGCAGCAGCGTCTACGTCGGCGACGCAGGCAACAACCGCGTGCTCCGCTTCGCGCTGTCACGCTGAGAGTCAATCGCCCACGCGGCGAACGAAGACCTTGCCCGACCGCGGGACGTTCACCGAGACTGGCGATGCAGCGCTGGAACGCGTCTACGCCCGACACTTCGTGTGGCCGGGCAAGGGGTCGTTTCATTCCCCCGGCGTCCGCGAGTGGCCCACGAGGGTAGCGAAGGCTGACCGTCACTCTTCCCCGCCGAGATCGACGTCGGCGTCATATTCGATCGTCAGCTCCTTCGGCTCGGCGTAGCCGAGCGGCGCCTCACCGCGCGCGTAGCCGATCGATCGGTAGCCGCGGAGACGCTTCTCGAACATGCGCGCCAGCATCGGCACCGCGTGATCGACGTAGTCGAAGATCCGCACATCTCGCTTCCCCGGGCGAAGGCGGTGAAGGCGGCCGGCGTACTGGATAAGCGTTCCTTGCCACGACACCGGCAGCGTCATGAACAGCGTGTCCAGGCGTGGATCGTCGAAGCCTTCGCCGATGTAGCG
>JACCQV010000101.1 GCA_013813945.1 Deltaproteobacteria bacterium
GAGCACACAGGTCTTGTCAGCGAGCATCGCGACGTACTGTGTCGTGTTGCCGGAGGCACCGGGTGGGCACTCGATGTCCTGCGGCGCCGGCGGGTTCGCCATGGTGCAGGTGACCTTGGGCGGACACTTGAAGTCCCCCATGTCGATGTCCGCCTTGCAGCCCGGCAGCTGCATCCTCACGGCCCAGATCGTCCCCGGGAACCGCTTCTTCGGCGCGGGATCGCCGCCGCTCTTGCTGCCGCAGCCCGCGGCGAGCGTCAGGATGAACGGAGCAGCGAACTGCGTGCGCCGGCGAAACGCGCCCATGGCCACATCGTACCCCCTGCGAGCTTTTGGGATGCGATGGACCATGGCCTTCTGGGCATTCCGCGCGTAGACATGCGGATGCTTCACGAGGTGCTGCTGGGGCGTCGTGACGAGGTCATGTTGCGTTGGCGCGCGCTGGTACAGGGCACCATCGCCCCCGAATCGATGCCAGCCACGGAGCTGATCGATCACCTGCCCGCGTTCCTCGACGAGATCATCGCGGTCCTCCGAGCGGACGCCGGGATCGAGGGACCGATCATCTCCATCGAGGACACGGCGACGGCGAGCGATCACGGCGAACAGCGCCTGCGCCTCGGCTTCAGCCTTGACTCGGTGGTCCGCGAGTACGGCGCCATGCGGGATGCGATCGTCGAGACCGCCCGCGAGGCCGGCTCCGAGGTGAGCTTCGGTGAGCTGCAGAGCGTGTTCAACGCGACGATCGGCGGGATCGCGAACGCGGTCTCGGAGTACGCCCGGCAGCGCGATGCCGAGCTCCAGCGCCAGCACAACGAGCACATCGCTTTCCTCGCCCACGAGCTGCGCAACCCGATCGCGTCAGCCACGGTCGCGCTCGAGATGTTGCAGATGAAGAAGCAGATTCCTCCCGAAGCGCGCGGAGCGCTGGTGCTGACGCGCTCGCTGACGCGGATGAAGGAGCTCGTCGAGCATTCGCTGCACATGTCGCGTGCCGCATCGGGCATCGAGCTCAAGCGCGAGCTGACGCAGACCCGCGAGCTGCTCGACGACGCCGAGCTGATTGCAACCTGCGAAGCCGAGGACAAGGAGCTGACGCTCCACGTCCGGATCGATCAGGACGCCGAGCTGTTCATCGACCGCCGGTTGATCCGCTCGGCGCTCAACAACCTCGTGCGCAACGCCGTCAAGTATTCCCACCCCGGCGGGGCGATTCACCTGCGCGGACGCGTCGAGGGTGCGCGGGCAATCGTCGAGGTCGAAGATGCGTGCGGCGGCTTGCCCCCGGGCAAGGTCGAGGAGGCGTTCGCACCGTTCGTGCGGCTGACCACCGAGGAGGGCGGCTTTGGGCTCGGCCTCGCGATCGCGAAGCAGGCCGTCGACGCCCACGCCGGGTCGCTCCGCGTGCAGAACTTGCCCGGCAAGGGCTGTATCTTCGTCCTCGAGTTACCGACCGCGCCACCGGTCGCGTAGCCACTACTTCCCGAGCGGAAAGCCGCGCTTCTCGAGCAACGCTTTGACGTCGGGATCGCGCCCGCGGAACTGGCGATAGGCCTCCGTGCGATCGGTCGAGTTCCCCGGTGCGAGGATGTACTTGCGCATCTTGTCGGCGATCGTCTTGTCGAAGACATTGCCCGCCTCCTTGAACGCGGCGCGCGTGTCGGCGTCCATGACCTCGGACCACAGGTAGCTGTAGTAACCGGCGGAGTACGAGTCACTCGTGAACAGGTGATTGAACTGGGGGAGCCGGTGACGCATGGCGACCTCCTTGGGCGCGCCCAGCGAGGCGAGGATCTCGCGCTCCGCCTTGTCCGGATCGACGACCGTCTTCGACGTCCCCGTGTGCAGCTGCATGTCGACGATCGCGGATGCCAGGAACTCGACCGTCTCGTAGCCCTTGTTGAACTTCTCGGATGCGTCGACCTTGTCCATCAGCGCGTTGGGCATCGGCTTCTTGGTCTTGTAGTGCAGACCGTACTTGTCGAGGATCGGCCGCGTCATCACCCACATCTCGTGGACCTGCGACGGGTATTCGACGAAGTCACGCGGCGTCGACGCGAGTCCGGGGTAGTTGACCTCGGAGAGCAGGCCGTGGAGCCCGTGCCCGAACTCGTGGAACAAGGTCTCTGCATCGTCGAGCGAGATCAGCACCGGCTCGCCGGCCGCACCACGCACGAAGTTGTTGTTGTTGGACGTGATCGCCGTGCGAACGGTGCCCGTGAACGTCTCGTGCCCTTGATAGCCCGAGGCCCACGCCCCGGAGCGCTTGTTCGCGCGGGCGAAGTAGTCGCCGTAGAACAGGCCGCGGAACTTGCCGGTGGCCTTGTCCTTGACCTCCCAGACGCGAACGTCGGGATGGAACGCGGGGACCTTGCCGGTGATCTCCGTGAACGTCAGGCCGTAGAGCTGCTCGGCCATGGAGAACGACGCCGCGATCATGTTGTTGAGCTCGAAGTACGGCTTGAGCTGATCCTGGTCGAGCGCGTACTTCTGGATGCGGACCTTCTCCGCGTAGAAGAGGTAGTCCCACGGCTCGATCGTGAGCTTCTTGCCGGCGATCTTCTGCATGTCGGCGACCTCTTCCTTGACGCGCGCCACCGCTGCCGGCCACACGCGCATCATCAAGGCAGACGCCTTCGCCGGATCGACGGCCATCGTGTTCGCCATTCGCCAGTGTGCATGCGTCGGATAGCCGAGCAGCTCGGCGCGCACCGCACGGAGCGTGATGATCTTGGCGATCGTCGCGTTGGTGTCGGTCTCGCCACCGTTGTCCCCGCGGCCCTTGAACGCCTTCCAGACCTTCTCGCGCAGATCGCGTCGGCTCGACGAGGTCAGGAACGGATCCACGCTCGAGCGCGTGTTGACCACGAGCCACTTGCCGGGGAGCTTGCGATCGTCGGCAGCCGCCTTGTAAGACGCCACGTCCGACTTCGGGAGGCCGGCCAGGTCGGCGGGCTTCTCGAGCACGACCCAGGTGTTCTCGTCGGCGAGCACCTTGTTGCCGAACTCGGTGAACAGCGTGGCCAGTTGCTGGTTGATCTGGCCGAGCTGACCCTTCTGCTCGGCGTTCAGCCGGGCGCCGTTACGG
>JACCQV010000115.1 GCA_013813945.1 Deltaproteobacteria bacterium
CCGCCGCACCGTCGGGGCGAATCGAGGGCGAGATCTATCCAGCGTCGTTCGAGTCGCTGAAGGGTGTCGCCGCGGGCATCGGAGCGTTCGGCAGGTACGAGCGGGCGATCGGCGTCAAGATCAACGTTCCCATGGAGCCCGACGACGCTCCGATCACGCAGAGCAACTACATGATCGGTGCGCGCTATCGGCTCGCGTTTGGCTCGTCCACCGTGGCGGCCGGCATCGCGTACTTCGGGCGCAAGTACATTGCGGATCGCTCGAAGCTCGCCACGCCGAGCCAGCTCGACATGCCCGACGTCAAGTACAACGGGTTCGCTCCGGGGGTGATCGCCCGGTTCGCAGTGACCCCGACGATCGGTGCCTTCCTCGGCGCCGACTTCCTGCTGATGAGGTCCGCGGGCTCGATCCAGAAGACCGAGCAGTATGGTCGCGCCGACGTGTTCGCATTCGAATTCGCTGGCGGGCTCGATGTCGCGTTCGGCGCGAACTACGGCCTGCACCTCGCCGCGGACTTCAGCAACGTCGGGCTCAAGTTCAAGGGTAGCCCCGGGACGATGGCGGCGGCCCGCGGCGTCGGCTCCGCGACCGACCGAACGTACAGCGTGCTCGCAGCCTTCGCGGTCACCTTCTAGTAACGGCTAGGCAGCGCGCCGGCGGTGGACGGTGTTCGCGAGGAACCGTGCGAGGTACCCGGCGGTCTTGCTCGCGGAAACCTTCGCAACCTGCGCCGGTGGACCGGCTGCCACGATGTGCCCGCCCTCCTCGCCGGCTCCCGGTCCGACATCGATCACCCAGTCGCTACCCGCGACCACTCGCATGTCGTGCTCGACGACGATGACCGTGTTACCGGCGACGACAAGCCCGTCGAGCTGCGCGACGAGGCGCTCGACATCCGCCGGATGGAGCCCGGTCGTCGGCTCATCGAGCACGTACAGGGTGTCGCCACGCTGCGCACGCTGCAGCTCGGTCGCGAGCTTGATCCGCTGCGCTTCGCCGCCGGAGAGCTCGGTCGCTGGTTGGCCGAGGCGGAGATACCCGAGCCCGACCTCGCGCACGACATGGAGTGCACGGTGGATCGCCGGCTCCTCGGAGAAGAAGTCATACGCCGCGTCGACGGTCATGCCGAGAACATCGGCGATCGACTTGCCGCGATACGTGATCGCGAGCGTCTTCGCGTTGTAGCGCGTGCCCTCACACACCGGGCACGGCGTGTAGACGCTCGGCAGGAACAGCATCTCGACGAACACGAACCCCTCGCCCTCGCAGTGTTCGCACCGCCCCTTCGCAACGTTGAACGAGAACCGACCCGCATCGTAGCGGTGCGCACGCGCGGCCTTGGTCGACGCGAACAGCTTGCGCACGTGATCGAACAGGCCGGTATACGTCGCGAGATTCGAACGTGGCGTGCGGCCGATCGCCTTCTGATCGACACGCACGAGGCGCTTCACACCGGCCAGGCCGGTGACGCGGCCGCCAACCGGAGCGACGACCGTGCGTTCGAGCTCGTCGGTGTCATCGTCGTCGGTGGCGATCTCGTGTCCCAGCTGCGCTGCGACCAGCTCGACGAGCGCCTGGCTGACCAGGCTCGACTTGCCCGAACCCGATACGCCCGTGACGCTGGTGAACATGCCGAGCGGGAACGCGACGTCGAGGCCATGCAAGTTGTTGCGTGTGACACCGGTGAGCTCGAGCCAGCCGGCCGGCACGCGTGGCGATCGAACCGGCAGGTGCTGCGGACCGAACAGGTGGCGACGGGTCTGCGACGCGTCGATCTTGGCAAGTCCGGCGGGTGGCCCGCTGTAGAGAATGCGACCTCCGTGCTCACCGGCGGCCGGTCCGACATCGACGATCCAGTCGGCGTGCCGGATCACATCGAGCTCGTGCTCGACGACGAACAGCGAGTTGCCCGACGCCTTGAGCCGGTCGAGTGCGGTCAGCAGGGCCTCGGTATCTGCCGGGTGGAGACCCGCCGACGGCTCGTCGAGAACGTAGACCACGCCGAACAGGTTCGAGCGGACTTGCGTCGCGAGCCGCAGCCGCTGCAGCTCACCCGGTGACAGCGTCGGCGTGCTGCGATCGAGCGACAGGTAGCCGAGTCCGAGGTCGAGCAGGACGCCAAGCC
>JACCQV010000120.1 GCA_013813945.1 Deltaproteobacteria bacterium
CTCGGTATCCCGACGAACATGTTCACGGTGATGTTCGCGCTCGGCCGCCTGCCCGGCTGGATCGCGCACTGGAAGGAGATGGTCGAGTCGCCCGATACGAAGATCGGTCGTCCTCGCCAGATCTACACGGGCGAGAAGCTGCGCAAGTACGTCCCGATCACGGAACGCTGAGCGCGCGTTCACGAGAGTCCGGGCCGGCGTTCGCGCCGGCTCTTGTCGTTTCGGGTTACTTGCAGCCGAGCGGCAGGACCTGCTGGCGGTACTGGCCTTCCCAGTTGCCGGGCGGGTCGTACTCGCAGACCCAGATATCGAGGCCCTTGCACTGCGACTTGCCGCAGCCAAGCGACTTGGTCCCACGCCACACGACCTGCGTGAAGTGACCCGTCTGCATCGAGAAGCCAGGCTGCTTGAACGAGTAGCCCTTGATCTCGTCGTACCACATCGCCACGGTCGCCTTGGCGTCGAGGGCGCCGCTGGTCCCGGCCGCGAGGTTCTCGCCGGTGGGTCCGCCCGAGTGCTCGAACGCGCAGCCCTTGGCCTTGAGCGTGTTCGCCCATTGCTGCGCCGCCTGCGCGAGCTTCGGTGACCAGGTCAGCGGCGCCGCGCAGTGCTGGGCACGATAGCGGTTGTGATGGTCGAGGAGCTGTTGCGACTCCGCATCGAGGCCGGTCGCAGCAGGTCGTGCGGGCTGTTCAGGCTGTGCCGGCCGAGCGGCTGCGACAGGCGGCTGGCTCGCCGGCCATGGATCCGCTCCGCCGCCGGGAGGTCCCTCGCCTTGCGTCGGCGCAGGCGTCGGCTGCGCCTGCGGCGTGGGACTTCCGTACATCTGACCGCAGCCAACGGCGGCGAGCGACACGACCTGCGCGAGACGAAGCACGCCCGGAGCATGACATGCCACGGCGCGCGTGGCAGATTCCCCGCGATGCGACCCACCGTGGCAGAACCGACGTCCTCCGCGGTGACCGACGGCATTCGCGTCCGTGTGCAATCGCACTATCTTTCGGATCAATCGTCGCCGCGTGACGACCGCTACGTGTTCGCGTACACGATCACGATCTCCAACGAAGGAGCGAAGACCGTCCAGCTGCGGACGCGTCACTGGATCATCACCGATGGTCGCGGCACGGTCGAGGAGGTTCGCGGCGATGGCGTGGTCGGCGAGCAGCCGCGCCTCGCGCCCGGCCAGAGCTTCCAGTACACGTCGGGCTGCGTGCTCACGACCCCGATCGGGACGATGCAGGGCACCTACCGGATGTGGGGCGACGACGGCAGCTACTTCGATGCGCAGATCGCGGCGTTCTCCCTCGCCTCCCCTGCGTCGTCCCTGATCCCCGATCACGAAGCCAACTGATCCGGCCACTTGCCCCCGGGGCAGATGTAGGCGCCAACAAAACTCAAAGCCTTGGCGTAGGCTATGCGTCTAACGGGTATCTGCCGTGTCTGACCGCCTCATGACTCATGCCGAGCGCGAAGCCGCGACGGCGTCCGCCCTGGTCGAGGCTGCCAAGGCCGGCGATCAGCGCGCATTCGAGTCGCTCGTGCGCCGGTATCGCAAGCGTATCTTCGCGCTCGCGCTGCACATCATTGGCTCGTCGAGCGAGGCCGATGACATCACCCAGGACGTCTTCCTCAAGGCCTATCGCGCGCTCCCCGAGTTCGAGGGCCGCAGCCAGTTCTTCACCTGGGTCTATCGGATGACGGTGAACCGCTCGCTCAACGCGCGCCGCGATCGCGCACGCCGTGGCGAGGACAGCGATGATCCTCGTCTCGAGCTCGCCGTGGCCGTCGATGCGCGCAGCAATCCGAGCCGCACCGCCGAGCTGCGGCAGACCTACGTGCGGCTGCTGCGCGCGCTCGATGGGCTGCCGGTCGACATGCGCACCACCGTCATTCTCGTGTCGCTGCAGGGCATGGCCCACGGCGAAGTCGCGGTCATTCAGAACGTCAGCGAAGGCACGATCGCGTGGCGCATGCACGAGGCGCGGCGTCGCCTCCACGATGCGATGGCGCCGGAGAAGCTCCAGCGTCCGCGCGGTCTGTCGTCGGATCTCGCGCGTGTCCTCGGCGAGCACGGGCTGTTCGTGCCCGTGATGCCGAAGGGCCGGGCCTGAGGGCTAACGATCGGTTTCGGCCCGCGTCCTGAGGGCCGGAACCACCCTGGCCCGAAGGCCCCCCTTGCGGGCGCGTAGTGCGTTGCCTCTAGTCCGGGTTGACCGGACCGCCCTTGGCGATCGCACGCTGGTACGCGGGCCGTGCGTGCATCCGCGCCACCATCTCGGCGAACTTCGGCGACACGTCGAGATCCTTCGCGCGGCCGACGATAGCCTCGACCGCATAGCTCATCTGGATGTCCGCGACGCTCAGCTCGTCGCCCGCGAACCACGTGTGCTTCGCGAGGTGATCGCCGAGGAACGCGAGGTGCCGCGTCAGGTTGGGCGTGACGAAGGCCGCGGAGACCGTGTTCGCGATCTTCTTCGCGATCGGCTTCACGAAGAACGGCATCTTCGAGGTCCTCACCTTCGTGAAGATCAGCTTCAGCAGGAGGAACGGCATCAGCGAGCCCTCGGCGTAGTGCATGAAGTAGCGGCAGTGGCGAAACGCCGGGGTTCCAGCCGCCGGGACGAGCCGCCCCTTGCCGTAGGTGTCCACGATGTATTCGAGGATGTTTCCTGACTCCGCGATCACCTGATCGCCGTCGGTGATCACCGGCGACTTGCCGAGCGGATGGATCTGCTGCAGCGACTTCGGGGCGAGCAGGGTCTTCGGATCGCGTTCGTACTTGATGATCTCGTACGGGATCTCGAGCTCTTCGAGCAGCCACAGGACGCGCTGCGACCGCGAGTTGTTCAGGTGATGAAGGGTGATCACGCGCCGGTTATACGCTCAACCGCTTGCGGCGACGCGGCGTCTTCGCGACGATGCCGCCATGCGAGGACTTCTACTGGGAGTGGCGCTGGCGATCGTCGTCGGGACGTCCGGCTGCGCGCAGCTGCTGCCGGCCGGCAAACAGGCACCGTTCGAGGTAATGAACGTCCAGGCCAAGCGCCCGCCGCCCGGCCCGGACAAGGTGATCCTCACCCCGTCGAACATCGCGATCATCGACAAGATCCAGTTCGAGGTCGGCAAGGCCGATCTCAAACCGATCTCGCACGTCGTGATCGACGAGGTCGTCACGGTGATGAAGACCAACCCGCAGATCGAGAACGTTCAGGTCCAGGGTCACACCGACACCGATGGCTCGGCCGAGCTCAACCGCAAGCTCTCGCAGGCGCGCTCGGAGACCGTCGTCAGGTACATGGTCGGCAAGGGCATCAAGAAGGACCGGCTCGACAGCAAGGGCTTTGGTCCCGATGTCCCGATCGCAGACAATGCGATTCCCGAGGGACGCGAGGCGAATCGCCGCGTCGAGTTTTTGATCACGAAGCAAGTTGCGACCAAGACGGTGGTGAAAGATGAATAAGCTCCTTCTCGTGGTCGCGTTTGCGACCTCCGCATGCGCGGGCGGCCCCAAGCGCGACATCCGTGGCGAGATTGGCGTCAAGCTGGCGAGCGCGCAGACGCCGATCCAGGCGTGCTTCCAGAACTCGCTGTACACGAACCGCAAGCTGCGCGGCATGTACGTCATGCAGATGGCGGTCAACGCCGACACCGGCGAGTTCGGCGAGATCAACCTGCGCCGCGACGAGCCGCAGGATCCGGTCCTCCGGTTCTGCGTGATCAGCGTGCTCGCCAAGCTCAAGCTCGACAAGCCGCCCGGAAAGCGGGTCGAGCTCGAGAGCGTGCCGATCAAGTTCGATTGGTCGAACCCGTGACGAAGCTACCCACCCGCTCGCCGACGCACGAGGACGTCCCGATCGGACGGCTGTCCTCGATGGGGCTCGAGCTCGAAGAGATCGCGGACGACGAGGTCGTGGCGATCGATGCCCTCGCCGAGCTCGCCGAAGATCGAGGCCGGCCCGCGAGCCACTACCTCGCCGCGGTGTCGCTCGCGACCGACCTCAAGGTCGGCCCCGACGCGGTGACGTCGGTCCGCGTCTGCGTCGGGACGTGCCAGCGCTACGGCGCCCTCGACATGCTCGACCACCTCGTCACGCGCTGGGGCAAGTCCGGGGGCTTCGTGATCGCCCCGGTGTCGTGCCTCGACCAGTGTGACAAGGCGCCGGCGTGTGAGATCCACGGCCCGCACGGCAAGCTGGTGCTCGCGCCGACCACGGCGGCCGGTCTCGACGAGGCGCTCGACTCGCTGACGTCCTAGCCACGCGCTCACCGGCGACTCATGGTGTCGCGCCACCGACTCTCGTAT
>JACCQV010000174.1 GCA_013813945.1 Deltaproteobacteria bacterium
CTCGCAAGGCTTGCTCATGGAAGGCATGCGCCGCCTCGACGAGTGGTCACGCCTGCTCGAGCAACTGCCCCCGCTGACGCATCGCTTCGAGATCGACACGCCGGCTCTCGCCGCTCGGCTCGGCGAGATCCCCGATGACAACAACAAGATCCTTCGGCTGATCGACGGCAAGCGCACGCTGATCGAGGTGATCGACGGTTCCGACTTCGGAGACCTCGAGTGCTTGCAGGCCGTGTCGCGCCTGTTCTTCGAGGACATGTTGATCGACCTCGATCACGATGCGCCTGCGCGTCGCGTGACGGGCAAGGCCGTGCCTCTCGTCGAAGTCGAGGCGCCGACACCGATCGAAGAGGTCGCATCGGGCCCAGTCGCCGAGAACGAGCGCCGGCGCCGGGACAGCGGTCTCATCGAAGCGCCGCCGCCCGCCGACACGCAGCCCGTGATCGACTCGCAGCTGCTGTCGGAAGAGTCGGCGCGGGTGGCAGCGGTGGAGCCCGAGGTCGACCCCGAGCCCGGCCCGTTGACCGGCGGCTATCGCCCCTCGGGCATGCAGCGCATCGATGATGCGATCGCCGCCGCCCAGGCGATCGATCCTTCGTTGTTCGACGATCCATCCCCGACCGACAAGATGGCCGCGGAGCCGGACATGACGATCGAGCCGAAGCCGGCCGGTGCCGATCCGAGCGCGCCCGAGGCCATCTCCGACGAACCCTCGCCGTCCGCGGCGCGAATCTCCAAGCCGACCCGCCCACCGCCGCCGCCGCCTCCAGCGCCGGCAGTCGACGACTCCGGGCTGCGAATGATCGGTTCTCTCGGCCGCGACCGCGCGGAGGCGTCAGGCGAGCTCAAGCCGATCGGAGCGTCACCCGTCCCGGTCGGCGAGACACAGCGCGAGCTCGTGACGATCATGCCGCGCCGGATCACGCGCGAGATGCAGGCGGTTCAGCCGCCACCTCCGGATCCGATCCCGGTCCCTCCGAAGCCCGCTCCGCCGGTCGAGGCGCCGCACGAGAGGGTGCCGGCACGAACGCTCGACATGTCGGATTCGGACGGTGTCAGACGAGACCAGGGCCCGGGGGCCGTGGGAATCACGTTGATCGCGATCGCTGCGCTGCTCGCCGGAATCGCGATGTTCTTCTGGCTTCGCGGCGACAAGAAGCCAGCCGTCGCGGTGACGGCGGATGCCGCTACCGTGGTGATGACGCCCGTCGACGCCGCGGGAAGCTCTCTGGATGCGGGCACGCCACCGGGGGATGCGCCGGTCGCGGTCGCGAATGTCGATGGCGGGCGGTCGCGGGTCGATGCAGCCGTGACTTCGCCTCCGAGCGACGGCGGTGTCGATCCCGGCAAGCAGGCAAAGGCGCTGTATCTCGAGGCGCACGAGGCCAACCAGGAAGGCAACTTCGCGAAGGCGCTCGAGCTCTCGGACGCATCCTTGAAGCTCCGCGGCACCGCTCGCGGTCACATCGTTCGGGCGCAGGCACTGCAGCGACTCGCGCGGATCGATGACGCACTTCGCTCACTCGATGCGGCGCAGAAGCTCGCCCCGAAGTACGCGACCATCTATGAGGTCCGCGGCAACATCCTGTGGGCTGCGCGCCGCTGGGACGACGCGCACGACGCCTACAATCAGTTTCTCGAGCTCGAGCAGGACTCCGAGCGCGCAGACATGATCCGCAGTCGACTCGAAGAGCAGCGTTGATGCGCGTTCTCGGACTCGAGAGCTCGTGCGATGAGACCGCTGCTGCGATCGTCGATGATGGTCGGATCGTTCGTGCCGATATCGTGGCATCGCAGAACGAGGTCCACGCGAAGTACGGCGGCGTCGTTCCGGAGCTCGCCTCGCGTGCGCACATCCTCAACGTCGTGCCGGTCGTGCAGGCCGCTCTCGATCACGCAGAGTGCACGCTCGCCGACATTGATGGCATCGCCGTCACCCATGCACCGGGATTGGTCGGCGCACTGCTCGTTGGATTGCAGACGGCGAAGGCGATCGCCTGGGTCACGGGCAAGCCGCTGGTCGGCGTGCACCACCTCGAGGGTCACCTGTCTGCGGTGTATCTCGAGCCGGACCCGCCACCGATGCCCCACCTCGCGCTCATCGTGTCGGGCGGCCACACGTCGCTCGTGCGAGTCAACGCGCACGCCGACGTCGTCGAGCTCGGGGCAACCCGCGATGACGCCGCCGGGGAAGCGTTCGACAAGGGAGCGAAGCTGCTCGGCCTTGGCTATCCAGGCGGCGTGGAGATCGACCGCCTGGCTCGGACCGGTGACGCGAGCAAGCACGTGTTCCCGCGCGCGATGGTCGCGGCGTCGACCGGTGCCGAGTTCTCGTTCAGCGGGCTCAAGACCTCTCTGCTCCACCACGTCCGCGCTCATGGCGTACCCGAAGGGCAGGCGCTCGCCGACCTGTGCGCGAGCTATCAGGCAGCGATCGTCGAGGTGCTCGTTCGCAAGACGCGGCGCATCGCTCGGCGCGAACGGCTCGATCATGTCCAGGTCTGCGGCGGCGTGGCGGCGAACTCCGGGCTGCGTGCGGGGCTTCGCACGGCGGGTGCCGAGGACGGATTCACGGTCTACGTGCCCTCACCGGCACGCTGCACCGACAACGCCGCGATGATCGCGGCCGCCGGATATCATCGGCTACTCCGCGGCGAGCGCGCTGCCCTCGATCTCGATGCGGTCCCGAGCGCACCGCTGCCGAGGGTTGCGTGAGCGGCGACAATCACGGGAACGGCAGCAACGGCAATGGCAGCAACGGCAACGGCAAGACCGGCAACGGCCAGCCCGCCAAGGCACCGTCCGATCCGCTCCGCTCGGCCGAAGCGTTCCCCGATGCGCGCGTGATCCTGGGCCGCTACGGCCTGCAGGCGAAGAAGTCCTTCGGCCAGAACTTCTTGATCTCCGAGCGCGCATTCCGCGCGATCGTCGATGCGACCGTGCGGTCCGACGAGGACTGGATCGTCGAGATCGGCGCTGGCCTGGGGACCCTCACGGCGCGGCTTGCCGAGCGAGTGACCGCCGGCAAGGTGATCGCACTCGAGCACGACGCCGACATGGTCAAGGTCTTGCGCACGGAGCTCGCCGGTGTCGACAACGTCGATATCGAGCAGGTCGATGCGCTGCGCTACGACTTCAAGATGGCGGCGAAGTGGCGAGGCGATCCGATCTCGGTGTGCGGCAACCTGCCGTATCACATCGCCTCGCAGCTTCTGTTCAAGATCATCGACGCACGCGCATCTGTCACGCACGCCGTCGTCATGATCCAGAAGGAGATGGCCGACCGGATCATGGCGCCGCCTGGAGGCAAGACCTACGGCGCCATCGGCGTGATGCTGCGGACCTACGCGGATGTCACGTCTGTCGCGAAAGTGGGCGCGGGCTCGTTCGTGCCGCCGCCGAAGATCGATTCGACGGTGATCAAGCTGGTTCCGCTCGCCGGCGGCATGCCGCGCGTCCCGATCGCCGACGAGAAGCACTACTCGATCGTGGTCCACGCGGCCTTCGGTCAGCGCCGGAAGACGCTGCGCAATGCACTGCGCGCGATGTTCGAAGACGCTGCGGTCGACGCTGCCCTCGCTCAGACCGCGATCGATGGTCAGCGCCGTGGCGAGACGCTCGACATCGCCGAGTTCGGCGCGTTGGCCGGCGCCATCCCGGCGTCGTCGATGGTCGCCGAGCGCTGAGCCCACTAAAGGGGTTCCTTCGCCGTGCGGTGAATTCGCCCCTTGCTTCGCTGCGGGACGAATTTCGATCCCCGCGGCTCAGTCGGCTGGTAAGCAGCGCTCGATGCCGGAGCTACCCGAGGTCGAGACCGTCCGCCGAACGCTGACGCCCGCAATCGGCGCGCGGATCGCATCGGTGTGGGACAGCGGCAAGGGTCTTCACATGGCCCGCACCCCACCACGCGCGGCGCTGAAGAAGCTCATCGGTTCGCGGATCACCGCCGTGCGCAGGATCGGCAAGTACCTTCTGGTGGACACCGACGGCGAACGCTCGCTCCTCGTTCACCTCGGGATGACCGGGCGGTTACGCATCCACAAGGCAGCCGACGTGCGTGCGAACCACACGCACGTCGTGCTCGGCCTCGGGGATCGGGAGCTTCGGTTCAGCGATCCGCGCAGATTCGGTCAGATCGATGTCGTCAAGCGCTCGGCCGAACGTGAGCATCCAGCGCTGTCCATCCTCGGGCCCGATGCGTTGACCGACGGGGTCGACCCGGTCGCGTTCCATGCGCGCTCGCGCGGCAAGAAGGCCATGCTCAAGGCCTTCGTTCTCGACCAGAGCGTGCTCGCCGGAGTCGGGAACATCTACGCATCCGAGGCACTGTGGCGCGCCAAGCTGCGCCCGACGACGCGCGCCCACAAGCTGACCGTGGAATCCGCGCACCGGCTCGCGCTCGCGATCTCGGAGGTCATTGCCAATGCGCTCGAGAACGGGGGCACGAGCCTGCGCGACTTCGTCGACGCGGACGGAGCCGAGGGAGAGAACGCGGACTATCTGTGGGTGTACGACCGAGCCGGCCAGCCATGCCTTCGATGCAAGAGCGTCATCCGTCGCTCTGTCCTCCAAGGACGGGCGACCTTTTACTGTCCAACGTGCCAGAAGCCGTAAGCGGTCTATGACCTGGCTCGTTCTGGGGTAGTGTCCGGGATGGCGGCGTAACTTCCGATGATCACCGACCAAGCTGACGAAGACCTGATGGTCCTGTACCAGAAGGGCGAGGTTCGCGCCTTCGAGGTCTTGCTGTCGCGACATCGCAAGCCGGTCTACAACTTCATCCTCCGGTTCGTCGGGGACAAAGAGACCGCCGAAGATCTCCTGCAGGAAGCCTTCATGCGCGTCATCAAAGGCGCGGAGGCTTACAAGCGGCAGGCCAAGTTTACGACGTGGCTTTACACCATCGCGCGCAACCTGTGCGTTGACCAGACCAGGAGACGCAAGCATCGCAAGCACGCGTCGCTGGATGCCCCGATGGACTCCAGCGAAGAGAGCGGCACGTTGATGGATGTGATCCCCGGCAACGACATGGCCAGTGATCGCAAAGCGGTGAACAAGCAGCTGCACGAGACCATGCAGCTCGCGATCGCGGCCCTGTCCGAAGACCAGCGCGAAGTGTTCCTGATGCGCGAGTTCCTCGACATGCCGTTCAAGCAGATCGCGGATGTCGTCGGTGTTCCCGAGAACACCGTGAAGAGCCGCATGCGCTATGCGCTCGAGAAGCTGCGGCTAGAGCTCGACGAGTACAAGGACCTGGCGAAGGCCGCCCCGTGATGTCGGACGACAACCAGGACGACGACGCGCAGCTCCAGCAGCTCCGCGCGGTCTGGGTCACGATGCGCGACGAGGAGCCATCCGATCGGGGGCTCGCTGCCCTGATGTCCGCTGCCCGCTCGAAGGCTTCGGAGCTCGAAAAAGCTGCCGCCCCATCGTGGTGGCAGCGCGTGGCTGCGACGTTGCGTCGTCCACAGGTGCTCGCCCTGGCGACCGTCACGCTGCTTCTGGGCGGAGCTCTGGTCGTCACGCAACGCAGCTCCGAGATGAAGGTCGATGACGCTCGCGTGGAACAGACGACCGCGCCCGCAGCTCCGATGGCGGAGACGCAGGACAACGGTGCGCCGGTCGGTGGCGCGGCTGGCTCGGCCGCAAGCGCCCCGGTCCTCGAGCAGGACGTCGCGAAGTCCGCCGACGCGGTCACGGAACGACAGGGACCGCGAGATGCGAAGCCGGCGACAAAGGGTAGGGCTCGGGCACCGGCGACACCCACACAGCCCGCCTCGGCGCCGGAGGCCACCGGCGCATCCGCAACCGCGGGCAAAGGGTCTCGGAGCGAGGGCTTCGCGGGCGGTCAACCCGGTCTGGTGATCGCGCAAGATGACGCCGAGTCCGCGGCGCCCACGCCAGCGCCGAAGAAGCCCGTCGCGCGCACGGCACCGCCGTCGATCGAGGGCGAGGATCGCGTGGTCTCGAAGGACGCCGCGCCCCCGACGATCGATCAGCTCGTGAAGCAGTGCGAGACGGCGGCGGCACGCGGTGACTGCGCGGCCGCTCGTACGATCGCGCAGAAGATCCTGACCACGGCGCCGGCGGCGTACAAGACGCGAGTCGCGAACAACGCGACGATCACCCGCTGCTTCCCCGCCGCGTCCGAGCCCACCATCACCTCCGAGTAGTCAGTCGGAGAGCTCGACCTGCGCGAACAGCTCCGCTTGCGGACCGGGCATGCGCTGGTCACCGATCAAGTCGACGACGTACAGAAACGGCCACGAGCGGCGGGCTTCGTCGGGAAGCCGCTTGTGGCGCTCGACATACGCACGCACCCACTGCCGGGTCGCAGCATTCGCATAACCGCCGCCCGCGATCGGGCCGAGCTCTCCCTCGTAGCGTCGCCGGATCGCAGCGAACCGCTCGTCACGCAGGACCTTGGCGATCACCGACGCAGCCGCCACGGCAGCGTGCTTCTCCTCCGCGCGATCGTGGGACTCGAACTTCGCGAACCGGCCGCACAGCGCCGCGAACATCCGCTTGCCGTCCGCGATGATCCGGTCGCACTCCGGTGCTTGCCCGATCAGCTTCGTTGCGAGCTCGCGCTCGAGCACGTTGAGCTCGCCGCGGCTCACGCGCTCGTCGATCTCGGTGTGCTCGACTTCGATCGTCGCGACAAAGGTCGCTCGGGTCCGGATCTCGGCAGCGAGCTCGGTGCGAATCGCGTGGGCATCATCGCCAGCGCCATACGACTTCGAGTCGCACAGTCCTTTGCGCGACAGGACGGCTGCATGGCGGGAGTCGATCGCGACTGCCGCCATCACCATCGGACCGATCGCCGGGCCGCGGCCTGCCTCGTCGATCCCGAGCGTCAGTCGGTTCGGGAACTTCGCTGCCATGCTCGGCGCCATCATAACCGACCTGCCGCGATCTCGAGCGCTCGACTGATCCCGACCTCGAGATCGAACGCCTGGACGTCGACGACCGCGCCCCAGTGATCGAGCCGGCCGGCGAGGGCGGTCAGCGCATCACTGGCCGCGCGCGCCAGCGGCTCCCCGAGCTCGCGGTCGAGATCCGGCGC
>JACCQV010000176.1 GCA_013813945.1 Deltaproteobacteria bacterium
GTGCAGCATCGTCGGGTCGTCGTCTTCTTCACCCCGCCGATTCTTCTTCGTGCTCTCGATTTGGAGCGGCTTGTCGCCGGAGAGCAGCTTGCTGTCGATCGCCGTGACTTCTTGCGAGTCGTTGTTCGCCGGCGCTACGGGACGACCGCCGCGCGGATCGTGCATCCGCACCGGTGCCTTGTCGTGCGCCGTCTCCTCCATCGCGAGGACGGACGGATGAATGATGCCCTGCATGAGGCAGCGGTCCCACGCTTCGCGCAGCGCCTGCTCGGCTTCGGAGGCGTCCTTGAAGCGATTGCGATCCGACGGCTGCAGCGCGGTCATCGTGACCGTCGAGAGAGGCTCGGGGATCGAAGGATCGTGACGGGTCGGTGGCGGCGCGTTGCCCTGAACGACGTAGCTGTTCGTGGTCTTCGTGTCGGGGCCTTCATACGGGATGCGGCCCGAGAGCAGCTCGTAGAACACGGCGCCCCACGCGAACACGTCGGCTTGCGGCGTGTAGCGGCCTTCGCGAATTGCTTCCGGCGGCGAGTAGCCGGGCGTCCTCATGAAGATGCCGACCTGGGTGAGGTCGCTGTCGGGCAGCCGCGCGATCCCGAAATCGGCCAGCTTCCACCGGTTCTCGCCGGCGTGGAGCACGTTGGCCGGCTTGACGTCGCGGTGGACGATCCGCTGGCGGTGCGCGAACCCCATCGCGCTCGCGAGATCGAGCGCGATCTGCACGGCGCGGCCGAGCGGCATGCGCACGCGATCGAGCCGGTCGGCGAGCGACTCGCCGGGCAGGTACTCGAGCACCATGAACGGCGCGCCCCACTCCTCGTCGATGCCGACGTCGAAGATCGTGACGATCGCCGGGTGCTGCATCTTCGCCGCGGCCTTGGCCTCGCGCTGGAACCGCTCGAGGTACGCCGAGCGCACCCGCTTGCCCACGCCCTGCGGCGACACGATCGTCTTGACCGCGACGATGCGATCGAGCAGCGGGTCGCGCGCCTTGTAGACCACGCCCATCGCGCCCTTGCCGATCGTCTTGATGACCTCGTAGCGGCCGATCCGCTGCCGCGTCTCTTCACCGGCGCCGGCCCCGTAGCCGGCTGGCGCCTCTCCACGCAGACGTGTGTTCGTCCGCGGTCGTGCAGAGGAGTCATCGGCCATGAGCGCGAAAAAAGTCTAACACGGCCAAACCGAAGCCGGAATTTCACGCCCTCAGGGGGGGCGTTGAGTGCGAGAAGACCCCGGAATGCGCGATCCAGCGGGTACCGACGTGGTCACGAAGGCGTTGCCACCGATGACCGCCCCCTGGCCGATCACGGTGTCGCCTCCGAGGATGGTCGCGTTCGCGTAGATCACGACGTCGTCCTCGATCTTGGGATGGCGACGGACCCCCGGCACGGGCCGTGCCTCGCCCTGCGGCACGCTGAGCGCCCCCAGGGTGACGCCCTGGTAGATCCGGACCCGGTCGCCAATAACCGTCGTCTCTCCGATCACGACGCCCGTGCCGTGATCGATGAAGAACGACTTGCCGATCTGCGCCCCTGGGTGGAGGTCGATGCCGGTCCGCCGGTGCGCGAGCTCGGTCATCATGCGCGGCACGACCACAGCGCCTTCGAGCAGCAGCGCGTGCGCGATCCGGTACACGGTGATCGCATACGTGCCCGGATAGCAGAACAAGATCTCGTCGAGCCCACTCGCTGCCGGATCGCCCTCGAATGCGGCGCGCAGATCGTCGCGGCACTGGTCGCGCATGGTCGGGAGCTTGACCAGGAAGCGATCCGTGATCTCGTCGGCAGCGGAGGCGCAATGCTCGCACTCGAGCTCGGACAGTCCGCCGGCCTGCTGTCGCTTGTGATGAATCGCGCGGTAGACCTGGCGCTGGAGCGCGGACCGCAGCTCGGCAACGCGGGTCCGCACGAGGTCGCGCAGATCGCCTTGCGAGAGTCGCGCGACATCAGGGCCGGCGTAGCCCGGGAACAACAACGCCCGACACATCTCGACGACGTTCTCGACCTGCTGCTCGCTCGGCAGCTCGTAGCTCCCGATGTGCTGCATCTCCTTCGCCTCGGGATCGAGGTAGAGATAGAGCAGCCGATCGGCGGCGAGCTCGATATGCGATTTCGCCTCAACCGTGAGGGGCCGCGTACGCCGAACCTTCGCCATGAATCTCCTCTACCACTACCACATGGCCACCGGCATCGTGGCGCTCCGCGCGTGCGAGGCACCGCACACCCGACGCGGTCCGCTCGAGGATCTCCGACTGCCCATCGAACCGAAGATCGAGGACACGCCCGACGAGGTGCGCGGTGATTCCCCAGCGCGCAAACGGCACCTCGGCCAGACTTCCGGGCAAGCCCTCGCGCTGCCACTGCGCTTCCCGCGTGCCGCCCTCCCCAGATCCGGCGCGCTCACCGCCGGATCGCAGGCTCGGCGGGGGCCATGCCTCGTGCCAGGGCCACGGATTCGCCGCGGGATTCGCGACAACCGCGACGCCACCACGCGCGGCGAGCCGCGGGCCCATCGGTTCGAACCGCTCGAGAGTCGTGTGGGGCTCGCGAAACCCGTCGTAGCAGATCAACGTACACAGCCGGCCGAACGGCGTGTCCACGATCGGCAAGCGCTCCGCGTCCCCCCGCGCCAGCCCGAGCGCCTTGGGCGCACGATCCTCCAGGCCGGGCACGAGGTTCACCTTGTCGGTCGTCGACAGCAAGCGACCATCGGGCGCGAAACAGAACGAGGCATTCGTCAGATCGCCACCCGCGCCGAGCCGCAGATGGGAGCCCGCGATCACGTACGCACCATGGCGACGCGCGAGCGGCCCGAACACGCTCCGCCAGAAT
>JACCQV010000186.1 GCA_013813945.1 Deltaproteobacteria bacterium
AGACAGACGAGCACGCCGAACGAGAGCATCAAGAAGCCGATCCAGACCCACGCGATCAGCGGGTTGATGAACACGCGGAAGTTCGCCATCTGGGTGTCGAGGTCGTAGCCGGTGAGAACGACGTAGACGTCCTCGTTCATGCGCACGCGGATCGCGACCTCCGTCGTCGCCTCCTCGGATCCCTTGTGGTAGTCCCACTTCGCCGGGTAGACGACGCCGATGTTCGAGCCTTCGTGCCAGATGCTGACCTGCGCGGTCACGGCATCCTTGTGGTCGTCCGAGGTGTGGATGATCCGCTCGTAGAGGAACGTGTAGTCGCCGAACGCGAACGCGCTCCTGGTATCAGGAGGCAGGTTGGTTGCCGTGCCGTCCCCACCGAACGTGACGCGGGTGTCGGAGATCGCCGGCTTCTCGATGGTGCGATCGACCATGCGGTCGTACGCCTTGCCGCCAAAGCCGATGAACATCACGGCGACGCCCATGTGGACGATGTAGCCGCCGTACTTGCGGCGCTTGGACAGGACGAGACCGATCAGCGACGTGATCGGATCCGAGCCGGTCTGCCGGCGGCGGACGATCGTGCCGCGGATGAACTCCTGGCTGATCGACGCGATGACGAACGCGCAGATGCCGAAGTTGACCATGGTCGACGGCAGCGGGATCTGGCTGATCAGGAGCCGCGGACCATCGGTGACGTGCGGGAACACGATGACGAGGACGATCAGGACGACGGTGGTGACCCCGACCGGGATCATGAACTGCTGGAGCAGGCGCTCCCGTGTGGACTTGCGCCACGCGAGGAGCGGGGCTGCACCGGCGAGGAACAGCAGGATCAGCCCCATCGGGGCCATCCACTTGTTGAAGAACGGGATACCGACCGAGATCCGCGTGCCGTCGAGTGCCTCGGAGATCGTCGGGAACATCGTCGCGAACACGACGAAGAACGCGCACGCGAGGAGGATCCAGTTGTTGAGGAGGAACGCGAACTCGCGCGAGAAGAACGACTCGAACTCGCTCTTGGTCGCGAGCTTGTTCGAGCGATAGACGATCAGGCCCACCGAGACGATCGCGATCGCGGCCATGAACACGACGAACTGCAGCGCGAGCACGTTGTCCTCGCCGAAGGCGTGCACCGATTGCACGATTCCCGAGCGCGTCATGAACGTGCCAAAGATCGTCAGGAAGAACGTCATGCACACGAGCGCGAGGTTCCAGCGCTTCATCATGCCGCGCTGTTCCTGGATGATCGCGGCGTGGAGGAATGCCGTGGCTGTGAACCACGGCATCATCCCGGCGTTCTCGACAGGATCCCACGCCCAGTAGCCACCCCACCCGAGCTCCTCGTACGCCCAGCGGCCGCCGAGGATGAGACCGAGGGAGAGGAAGCCGAAGCAGATCAGCATCCACACGCGGACCGAGCTGAGCCACAGATCGTCGAGCCGGCCCGACGCGAGCGCGCCGATGCCGAACGCGAACGGGATGGTCGCCGAGACAAAGCCGACGTAGAGCGACGGCGGATGAATCACCATCCAGTAGTTCTGGAGCAGCGGGTTCAAGCCCTGGCCATCCGCCGGTGCCGCCGTCAGCGAGACGGCGAACGGGTTCTTCGTGAAGATCAGGAGCGTCAGGAAGAACACCTGAACGACCATGATCGTCGCGACGACGTAGCCGATCATGTCGCGGTGGCGCTTGGCGTTCGTGACGATCGCGATCGTCGAGAACAGGCCGAGCACGAGGACCCAGAACAGGAGCGAGCCGTCGAGCCCGCCCCAGAATGCGGTGACCTTGTACCAGTTGCTCATCGACACATCGCTCGTATGAGCGACGTACTTGATCGAGAAGTCGTGCGTGACGAACGCGTAGATCATCAGCGCCGACGCGAGCCCGATCAGCGCCGAGAAGCCGTACAGGCCATAGACCGACGACGAGACCAGGCGACGGCTCTTGCGCGCATTGCCCGCAATACCCGCAGCAATCGCCCAGGCACCCACGACGTAGGCGACGAGCAGGGAGATGGTTCCGACCAGAGCGATCGGCGAATAGGAGGACAGCGAATCGATCACTTGAATTTCACGCCACTGCCGTTATCGAGATTTTTGTTCGCCTGCGCGCCCTCGTACTTCGAGGGGCACTTGGCCATCAGCTCGGTCGCATCGACCACGTACGCCATGTCGGACTCGATGCGGACATCGAGCGACGCGGCGATGCCCACCATCTGGGAGACCGGGACGACCCGACCGGTCGCGACGACCTCCGATTGATCCTTGAACGTGTCGGGTTTGGGGCCCTTGCCGAACACCCGGATCTTCTTGCCCTCGCTCGCGACCAGGAACGTGCGGAGCGTCTCCTGGTTGACGACCTTCTCCTTGATCGATCCGGCTACGACGTTGCCGTGGACCTTGAGCTCGGTGTCCTTCCACTGACTCAGGTCGGTCGCGAGGAGCTTCTCGACCTTGTAGTAGTGCTGGGTGCTGGTCTGCGCGGACTTCGCGAAGAACGCGACGCCCCCGATCAGGACTGCCCCGGTGAGGACAAGCTTGGCGATGGTGCTGTTCTGCATAGGAAAAGACCTCCGCCCGAAGGCGACGCGGCATGCCCGGCGAGTGAGGCAACCGTAGCATGCATTGAGTCCATTCCGGTCATCGCCAGGACCTGCCACGGCCCCCTGCGACGTTCAGCCGCCGATACTGATCATGTGCTTGCCGGGCGCCCCGGCGCCGGTGCGCTCGAACACGTGGCCAGCGCGCTTCCCGGTGACCGCCGCGGCGATGGCACGGACCACATCGTCCTCCGTGCCGCCCGTGCGCAGGACATCGCGAAGGCTGATTGCGTCATCGTGGCCAAGGCAGGCGTGGAGGTCGCCGGTCGCGGTCAGGCGGAGGCGATTGCAGTCGTCGCAGAAGTGGTCGGTCATCGCGGAGATGATCCCGACCTCCCGGCCGGACGCGGTCCGCCAGTGCCGTGCGGGGCCGGGATCCTGGCCAGGGCGATCGCTCGCGGTCAGTGGGCCGAGTGCGGCCTCGAGGGCGACGCGGATCTGGGCTGACGAGAGCTCTGCGTCGGTCGTGTAGAGCTGACCCTCCGACATCGGCATGTGCTCGATGAACCGCGGCACGGCACCATGGCCCCAGGCATATTCGCAGAGGGCCAGGAGCTCGCCGTCGTTGACGCCGCGCAGGGCCACCGCATTGGTCTTGACCCGGAGGCCGGCAGCCACGGCTGCGTCGATCCCCGCGAGCACGCGGGCGAGGTCGCCGCGGCTCGTCAGCATGCGAAACCGCTCGGGATCGAGCGTGTCGATCGAGACATTGACGGCCGAGAGCCCGGCGGCCGCGAGCGGCGCAGCCAGCTCGTCGAGGAGGTGTCCGTTGGTCGTCATCACGACCTGGTCGATCCCGGGGACCGCGGCGATCCGTCGCACCAGATCGGCGATGCCCTTGCGGACCGTCGGCTCGCCCCCGGTCAGCCGGAC
>JACCQV010000192.1 GCA_013813945.1 Deltaproteobacteria bacterium
CTGCCTCGAGAGCGAGCTCCAATCCGTGGAGATGCAGGTCGCGTACGCGTATCGCGGCGAGGCAGGCACGTTCCTCGTGGCTCGCGTCGCCGGCCCGTCGCTCGGCCTCGGTCTCGCGGTCACCCCGAGCTCGTCGCTGCGTCACGTGTTCTTCGCGGACGTCGAGGTCGACATCACGGCATGGGATCGCGCACACCACGTGGTCGCGCGCTCCTCGGCGCAGGCGATCCCTGTGCTCAAGATGATCGTGCCCGCGCTGATGCGAGCGCCGCGGCTTGGCGCACTGGTCCGCTGGACCGACGAGGAGCTCGTCTTTCACGTTCCGTGCTCGCTCGTCGACCAGACCGTGCTCGAAGGCGTGACCGCTGATCTCGAGACGGTCGCGCGCGCCATGATCGCCGCGGAACGCACGGTCGGACCTCCGCCTTCGCTCACGGTCGACATCGCCGCGTGGCACGCACTCTCGAGCTGGCTGCGGGGGACGCTCACCATGGGCGATCTGTCGATCGACGGGACCCTCGATGCGGCCCCCGTCTCGGTCGGGCTCACCTGGAACGACGACGATCACCCGATTCGCGTGGTGGCCACCGTGGGGGATCCCGATGCCGCGAGCGCGGACCTGCGCGCGATCACGCTCTCGCTCCCGCGGCCGGCACGCGATGTCCTTGGCAACGTCGGTGCAGAGAACATCGTCGACCTCGTCACGCGCTGGCCGGCGGAGATCATCGACCTGCGAGTGGTCGACGGTGTGGCGAGCGCCGCGTTCGGCGTCCCCGAGGGCACAGCGCCCGTCATCGATGCGGCGCGCGTGCGCGGGCTCGTCGAGGCGTTGCGTGCGGTGCTGGCGGCGCTCGATCCCGGTGCCGGCCCGTATCGCTGACAACTCGAGAGCTAGGGACGCTCCCAACTTACGCGATCTATTTCGCGCAACCGGGCGAATTCACACCCTGCACTTGGGACGCTCCCGACTTACGACACTTAGCGCTCGATCCGATGACGAGGTTCCATGGTGTCCGAACGACGGACACAACGAGCGTAGATCGGGAGCGTCCCTCGTCCTCCGGGAGCGTCCCTCGTCCTCCCATGGTGTCCGAACGACGTATGCAGAGAGTGACGCAGGCTTCTTCGGTCGCTTCGAAGTTCGCTACACCCGATCCCGCGACCGCGGGCGCACGTTCGATCCAGCACGCGTCGTGTCGCGCCCGCATCCGCCGCGCACCGAGAGTGCGGCCTTCCCGGCGCTCGCGATCGATGGCGACCGGGTCCACGTGTCTTGGGAGCTGTATCCCGATCACCGGGATGCGCCACGCGGTCTCGCGCTCGCAACGTCGATCGATGGAGGCGCGACGTTCTCGGCGCCGTCTCCGATCCCCGCGAGCGCCGATCCGGACGGTGGCGGCAACGGCAGCTTCCAGGGGCGACTGATGCGCAAGCTCGCGGCACGCAACGGCGCGATCGCGGTCGTCAACAGCAGCCTCGCGCTCGGTCGCGGCAGCCGGGTATGGCTCATTCGCGGCGAAACCGAGAGCTGAAGAGCTAGGGACGCTTTCAACGTACGCCATCTATTTCGCGCAACCGGGCGAATTCACACACTGCATCGGGGACGCTCCCGACTTACGACACGTAGGCTCCGCTTCCGTGCCGAGGTTTCAAGGTGTCCGAACGGCGGACACAAGTAGCGTACGTTGAAAGCGTCCCTAGTCGTGCGTTTGATGTCGCGGACTTGGACGAAATAGTTGGCGTACGTTGAAAGCGTCCCTACGTGCCGAGCGGCCGCCAGGTGTCGCCATCGCGCGCGATCAGCTCGTCCGCCGCAGCCGGTCCCGCCGAACCGGGCTCGTACTCGGGGACCCCGGGTGCCGCATCCCAGGCGTGGATGATCGGATCCATCAGCTGCCACGCTCGATCGACGGAGTCGCGGCGCGTGTACAGAGTCGCGTCGCCCCGCATGCCGTCGAGGAGCAATCGTTCGTAGGCCTCCGAGATCGGACGCTTGAAGGCATCGGCGTATGTCATCGTCATGAGCACGTTGCCGACGGCGATTCGATCCCCGGGTACCTTGGCCACGAACCGCAGCGAGATGCCCTCCTCGGGCTGGATCCGCAGCGTGAGCACCGCGTGCTGGAGCGCCTCGCCAGCAGACTCGTGCTTGAACAGCACGAGCGGCACCGACTTGAAGTGGATCGCGACCTCGGTCACGCGCTCGGCCAGCGACTTGCCGGCGCGCAGGAAGAACGGGACACCTTGCCACCGCCAGTCATCGATCATCACGCGCATCGCGGCATAGGTCGCCGTGTTCGAGTCGGGCGCGACGCCGTGCTCGGTGCGATAGCCGCGGTACTGCCCGCGCACGGCATTCGCCGCGACGTCCTCGGGCTTCAGCCGGCGGATCGAGCGCAGCACCTGGATCTTCTCGTCGCGAATGTCGTCGGGTGCAAACGATGCCGGGACCTCCATCGCGATCAACGCGAGCACCTGGAGCAGGTGGTTCTGGATCACGTCGCGAACCACGCCGGTTGCCTCGTAGAACGCGCCGCGGCCCTCGATCCCGATCGACTCGGCAGCCGTGATCTCGACATGGTCGATGTGGTTGCGGTTCCACAGCGGCTCGAAGATCGAGTTGCCGAACCGCAATACGAGGATGTTCTGGACGGTCTCCTTGCCGAGGTAGTGATCGATGCGGAAGATCTGACTCTCGTCGAGATATCCGGCGATCAGATCGTTGAGGCTGCGCGCCGTGGCGAGGTCGCGACCGAACGGCTTCTCGACGATGACCCGGCACGCGGGTCCGCTCGCGTCCGGCGCAAGCCGTGCGATCAGCTTGTGGGTTGCGAGCTGCTCGATGATCGTCGGGAACACCGACGGCGGCGTCGCGAAGTAGAACAACCGGTTCGCGCGGCACCCACGTGCGTCCGCAGCCGCGAGCCGCGCGCCAAGCCGCTCGAACGTATCGGGCTGGGTGAAGTCTCCGACGATGTAGTCGAGCTTCGCGGCGAATCGCTCCCACTGTGCAGGTTCGATCTCTCGCCGCGAGTGCTCGGAGACCTTGCGCAGCATCTTGTTCGCGAATTCCTCGGAGGTCATCGCTTCGCGTGCGACGCCGA
Organism: Deltaproteobacteria bacterium; assembly: GCA_013813945.1. GTDB lineage: Bacteria > Myxococcota_A > Polyangia > Haliangiales > Haliangiaceae > JABFXX01. The sequence goes on from JACCQV010000192.1 coordinate 3,105, forward strand.
TGATCACGGACGGCTCGGGCAACAGGCCGTCGACCATCAGGTTGTAGAGCGCGGGTCCCAGCTTCCGACCGGTGAGATCACCTGTCGCGCCGAAGATCACGATCGCACACGGTGGTGGACGGGGTGAGTCACCCTGGTCGCCACCGATGACCTCGGCGACCACGGACGAGGTGAGTGTCATGATGCCCTCCGCAGCAGCGCGGCCGCCGCGCCATCGACGAACCAGCCAACGTCCGTTGTCGACGACGTGATCATCTGCGCGGGCAGCCGATCCGGATCCGGCGCTGCCTCGAGCACCTCCGCCAGCACGGCCGCCTTGCTCGCGCCGAGCACGAAGAACCGGATGTGGCGCGCGGTCTGGATCGTCTTCGCGGTGAGGGTGATCCGCGCATCGCCGGTCGGCGATGGATTCGCCACGACCCAGCGCTCGGTCTGCGCGAGCGCCGGACTCGCCGGAAACAACGATGCGGTGTGGCCATCGGTGCCGAGGCCGAGCAACACGAGATCGAGCTGCGGCGGCACTCCGAGCGCGTCGACGAGCTCATGCTCGTAGGTGTCTGCGGCAACGGCCGGAGCGAGCTCGCCCTGGATCCGATGCACGCGCGCCTCGTCCATCACGTCGAGCAGGGCGGTGCGGACCATCAGGT
>JACCQV010000194.1 GCA_013813945.1 Deltaproteobacteria bacterium
CTGCTGCCCCCATAGCTCGGGCTCCGCGTCCTTCGCGGGCTTCGCTGGATCGGCGGGCGGCTCGACGCGCGAGAAGCCGAGCGATCGCACGATGTATCCGTGGCTCTCCGCGATCGCCCAGCTGCCAGGCACCTGTGCCGGGATGCCATGGCGATCGAGTGGCGGACTGAGCGGCCGACCACTGCGGTACACGACGCCAGTCTGTTGCTGCGTCAGGCCCGTCCACAGCGCGACCTCGACGGGTAATGACACCGTCGGGAAGCCGACCTCGACCTCGAGCGTCGCGCCGGTCTTGCACAGTGCCGACCACACCGGCAGCGACTTTGCCACCTTCGCGGACAGGCCATCGATCAGGACCACCCGCGTACGCGAGACCCGGCTCAGCCCGGGACCACTACCTCCTGGCAGCGGCGCCGGCTCCGTCGCCGGGGCATCGAACGTGACGACGGCGCGGATCAGCGTGCGGCGCAGCTGCGGCAACCACCACGCGATCACGGAGAGGGCACAGACTGCGATCAGCGCTGCGATGCGGTGGCGCATATCAGCGGGCCGCATCGATTCCGGCGTCGCTACGCGGCAGCGTTCCGAGCGGCAGCTTCCACGGTAGATCCGCGAGCCGCTCGACGGGAAGCAAGCGCAGCACGGCCGGCAAGGCGTAGCCCTCGGTCACCAGCGGCATGTGCGAGAACTGCGAGCGGATGTAGAGGAGGCGGGCGGACTTCGCCTCGGCGGGCCACATCTCGTAGGTCGGCGGGAAGCGATCGAGGGTGACAATCTCGGGGAGCTTCGCGGCGACGGCTTCGGTTCCAAGCACGGTGTCTTCGCCAATCATGATCAGGCGGTGTCGATCCGAGGCCTTCGCCCACTCGACGATCGTGTCCTCGTCGCCGTACATCGCGTCCACGAGGATCACCTGATCGAGCATCGGCTCATCGAGCCACTCGTAGATCGTCCGGTACGCACCGCTGTGCCCGATCGCGACGGTGAGCGCCGCGCCTCGCTGGACGACCGCCTTGTCTTCGACGAACCGGATCAGCTCCGAGAGATCGGGATAGTTCACCCCGACCTTTTGCTGCACCGGTGCTTCGGGCGCGATCAGGATCGCGTTGAGCCCCGACAGGGCAGCCTGCTCGGGAAGCTGATGCGATGTCCACGCGACATCGACCGGGTTGAAGTACCCGTGCACGTACACGATCGTCGCGCCGGTTTCCGCGCGGTAGCCGGCAGGAATCCACACGTGAATCGGCCCGTGCGGTCCGTCGAGGCGAAGGTGCTTGCCCGCCTCGACCGCGATCGCGATCGGACCTGCGGCATCGCTGGGCGTGGCAGCCGAGCCCCGTTGTTGCGCAAGCGCGGCCCCGAGCCACACGAGCCCGACCAGGCTCAGGCCTGCGACGACGGCATTTCGTGCGCGGTGCACGCTGCGATCGTAGCAAACTGTTCGAGGGCTACCGGCAGATCCGCGCGAACATCACGTTCGACGGTTGCTGGACCCAGGAGGATCAAGGCGGGTGGACACGTCGAGAGCGTCGCATCCGTGGCCGCATCGATCGGGCCGCCTTCGCCCGTCCCTCCGTCACCCGACGTCCCGGTCGCAGGATCGAAGCCGATCCGGCCGCACGCGGCGAGCGTCAGTGCGACCATCGCGAGGCGCTCCACGCGACGAGGGTAGCCTACGGGGGACATGCTGCGACGCCGAGCTTCGCGCGGTACTCTCGCACGAGCGCGCGCGGGTCGCCGGTGGCCGGGACCGGACCGCGTGGCAGAATTCCGCCGAGCAGACGCCAGCTGTCCTCGATCCGGGCGAAGTCGAGCCAGAGGAGGTCGGGCCCCACTCCCTGGGTACACACGAAGCCAGCCGCCGAGACGCAGCGCGGCGGTGGTCGATCCGGATCGTTGAGCAGCTCGGAGAACCGCACGCTCGCGGTGAGCGTCTGCGCATCACACAGGATCTGGATGGTCCCACTCTCGGGCTCGAGCACCACGAGTTGACGCTCGACGAAGCGGTCGACGAACATCGAGTCCTCCGCATCACGCAGCTCGTCGGCGAGCTCGGAAGCGAGTGCACGCGTCGCCGAGGAGTTTTGGTCGGTCCGCGCAGTCGTGACCGGGGCAGGGCCGGGCGCCGACGTCCAGCAGCCCATCGCGAGGACGCCGATCCAGAACAGCCCGCGGCGCACGACTGCGAGGGTATCGCGATCAGCCCACGCCGCCGCGCAGGACCTTGAGCGAGCTGCGCACGCGAGCACGCTCGGCAGGCACGAGCGCAGCGCGCAGGAGCGGAGAACCCGGGCACAGGACGAGACCTTCCTCACACGTCGCGACCGCCGCTTCCGGCAGCCCGAGTGCCTCGAGGATGATGACCTTCTCGTAGAACAGATCTTCGAGCAGCCAGTGATCCGCTTCGGTCGCGGCGAAGAAGCTGCCCTCGATCGCGCGCAGCGCCTCGGCATGGCGCCCCAGGTCACCGAGCACGGCACCGCGCCAGTACAGGCAGTCGGGCCGCTCGGGTGCGCGCGTGTAGGCCATCTCGGCGGCGGCGAGTGCGGCGATGTCGTCGCCAGTCGCCGAGCAGACCTGGCACTTGATCAGCCAGCCGTCGACAGAGTCCGGGCGGAGGACGAGCGCTTGATTGACCGCCACGGCAGCATCCGAGAGCTGGGAATCGTCGGCGGCACCGAGGAGCTCGCGCGCTCGTTCGAGCAGGCGGTCGTACTCGGTCTCGAAGTCCGCTCGCATCGTGCCGACGGTAACACGCCGATCTACGAGGTGCCCGCGCGATCTCAGGTGCGCTGGTGGAGCTCGATCATCTCAGTGCCCTCCAAGCGCGATGAGTGCCGCGATCCTCATCCGAGGAACGCAGGGAGAATCGGCGACCGACGCTGGCCGAGCAGGCCCTCGATCATCGACTGGATCTGCGTGCGGATCTGATCCGTGAGGCGATTGACCAGCAGGCGATCCTCGGCCGCTGCTGCGCCGTGCGCCTTGCCGAGATCGATCGGGGCGCCGAACTGCACGTACCACTTGCTCGGCAGCGGCAAGAGACCCGCCGGTCCGAGCCACGGGAATGTCGGCGTGACCGGGATCCACGGGATCCCGATGTTCTTCGCGAACCACGTCACCTTGCCGAGCATCGGTGCAGCTTCCTCGGCGCCGACGACGGCGACCGGGATGATCGGTGCGCCGGTGCGCAGTGCGAGCTTGACGAAGCCGCCGCGACCGAACCGCTGCAAGCGGTAGCGATCCTTCCACAGCTTGCCCATGCCCTTCTCGCCTTCGGGGAACACGGCAACGAGCTCGTCGTTGAGCAGCAGGCGCTCGGCGTTCTCGGGATCGGCTCGGACGCCACCGATGCGGTTCATGATCGGGCCGAGGAACGGCAGGTGGAACACCGTGTCTTCGACGAGGGGGCGGACGTCACGGCGCGACGGATGATCGCGCCGCACGGCGTGCATCACCATCGCGCTGTCGTAGGGCAGCGAGCCGGCGTGATTCGCAACGAGGAGTGCTCGGCCACGCGACGGGATGTTCTCGAGCCCGGTCGCCTGGACGCGGAACCACTTCGAGTAGAGGAACTCGAACAGCCATTCCCAGCGCGCGGTCGCCCGCGGATCGCGGCCGAAATCGTCGACGACATCCGAGCGGCCCCACATCGCGAGCGAGCGCCAGCGCCGCCACACCGCCTCGAGCGGGAGCCGGCGGCGCAGGTCGATCGGGAACACCGGGGTGCGCTGCTGCTCCATGCGGCGCGCGAGCTCGCGGAGCTCTGCCTCCTCGCGGTCGTGGCCCGACGAGATGTCCGAGCCGCGCAGCTCGTGCGGAGCTCCATCCTCGGCGAGATAGACGTCGTCGCCGAGGAAGTCGCCAGAATCGAAATCAGACCGATCCGGCCACGCCGTGGCGTCGGGGACGCGCGGGTCCGCATCGCCGTACCACTCGCCGCCGTCGCTGTCGTCGTCGTCGTTCATGCCTGGGCTCGGGCCACGTCGGTGGCTCCATCTTCGGGTGCGACGCCGAGGAAGTCGAGGATCGTCCGCTTGAT